>CAZXTJ010000118.1:0-15526 GCA_964643655.1 uncultured bacterium | reverse complement strand
TGCCAGAACGAGAGCGTTCTATTGAAGGACTAATGTTGTTCGTCTTGCAGATAGTTGAAAGGGCTTTGACATCTTCTTGCCAGCCTTCCTTGTCCAAATCGATTGCAAGAAAGTGGCAAGTGTCATCCTTCAAGAGAGGATAAATGCCAGCTGTAATCTTTCCTGCGAGATGATCTTCAATGACCTTTTCGTCAAAAGGAACTAGTTTCCTGCTGCCACACTTTGCACAGGTGGTTTTTCCTTTACGGAGAGTCTTGCTGCAGAGACCCTGTTTGAACTTGTTGGCGCAAGACACATTGTAGCCACTTCTTTTTCGACCCCGGTTGTCAGCGCTGCTCTCCCAGCGAACGGCATAGACATCATGGCGTCCTTTAAAGAGCTTGGCAAATAGCGAAATGAACCTTGCTTTTTTGCTTTGATTTGATTGTGGACTCACTCTGCTGAGCTTTTCATCTATTGCTCGGAGCTCGGCGTCGATGGCTGACTTCTGCGCGAGAAGTTCTTTACGGCGTTTTGTTAGTTGCTCTACTTCAACATTGGATGGAGAGTGCATTGGATTTTTAAGAGTGTCCTTATTGGCTTTTATCTATTGGCTGTGTTGTTCTCACTAGAGAGTGCCCGTCTAGCTTAACAATCGGAATTTGCCCAGAGTTGCCTAAGGCCAAACCTCGAACGAGCTTTGGTGAGATTGGATATGTTTTCGTTTCCGTTTTCTTAATGGTGTTAAGTTCTTGTGCTACGAAGCTTAAGGTGAGTTTTGTCCCTGAAAGATGTTGTTTGGGGATTGTGCATAAAATGAGGTGAACCCGAGATTTTTCTCCCCGGGGAGCTGTGGGGAGAGGGTTAAGGTTGGAAGTTGATAAAGGCAGGGAAAAGGAAAAAGGGGTATGTACCCAGTGGGAGTACCCTCAAGCCCAAGTACCTTGACCCCTTTGTTATTTGTGCGGCGAGTTGAAAGCCAATCCCGCCAACGCGCGTTACCCACTGTAGCTATCATGTTTCCGAAGTGAAACTTTGGACTTTGCTACATACAGGGCAATTAAAATATTGACAACTTTTTCACTGTACGCAAGATGCTGTTTGTCGATTGCAAGCTGATTTCAGGGGCAACTGTTCGGAATTTCCGAACAGTTCGATTTTGTGGGTTGAGCTACGCAGATTTTTTTGTCGGATATCGTTCTAGTGGTTTTTGGCAGTTTGTTGGTGTGTTGGTTGGGCGATGGTAGTTTTGGGTTTTGTTGCTGGTTTTGCGGTGGAATGATATACGTCAGGATGTAGATTTGGTGCTGTTTTTAGCTTGCAGCCACGCAAATGAGTGGTGTAGGGTTTCTGTGTCCTGAATTTGAAGTGAGCGAGGGCACATGGTTGATAAATTGGTGGTTATGGTTTCCTCTACAGTCTATGGCGTGGAGGAGCTACTCGAGCGGATTTATACACTTTTGACAGCCTTCGGATACGAAGTTTGGATGTCACATAAGGGTACTTTGCCAGTGTTTTCCAGCCTGTCAGCGCTCGAGAACTGTCGTGAAGCTGTGAGGCGATGTGATCTGTTTCTGGGCTTGATTACTCCGCAGTATGGCAGTGGAGTTGAGGATGGAGATATTTCGATTACTCATGAAGAGCTTCGTCTGGCCATTGAGTTGAACAAACCAAGATGGTTTCTTGCTCACGGACACGTCGTTTTTGCTCGGACGTTACTGCGGAATCTGCGGCGAGAGAAATCGGGAAGGCCACTCAAGTTTGGTTTGCAGGTCAAGAAGAGTGACGCAATTGGCGATTTGCGTGTCATTGATATGTACGAAGAAGCGATTAGTCAGAGCATACCGTTGAAAGAACGAAAAGGGAATTGGGTTCAAAAGTACTATTTGGACAATGAAGCTTTGCTTTTTGCCACTGCTCAATTCTATCGTTACCAAGAAGTCGAGGCGTTCATTCGTGAGAACTTGAAGAACAGCAGCTTGGTAGCAAAATCGATTGCCAACAAAAGGAATGGCTAAATGGACAAGAAGGGTTTAATCGAGCTCTTGCAGCTTGGCGAAGATCAAGCGACAGATTTTCAGGCTCGATTTAGTCTCAGTAACTTTGGGCAGATTATTTGTTCATTCCTTAACACGAGCGGCGGATACATTGTTTGCGGAGTTTCCGATGAGGCAGAAGTCGTTGGTTTTGAAACTGAGTGTGAGACAGCTGAGATTGAAGGTGTGCTGCTGAGTAGGTTGTCTCCGAAGGCGATGTTCTCGATAGACATTGTTGATATAGAGGGTAAAGCTGTATTGGTCATCGAGGTACCCAAAGGGCTTGATCAGCCTTATGGCTTTGATGACGAGATTTTTGTTCGCAGTTCTGGCAGAGTAGTCAAAGCAAGCGTTGAGCAGATCAAGGATATGGTTCTCAAAGGGCAGGTCGAGCCTGCTCGTTGGGAGCGCCGCTTTTCATCTGCCTCGATAGAGGGGGATTTGGATCCTGATGTCCTAGCTGCCGTTGTTGGGTCAGCAAAAGAAAATCTGCGCCATTTGTTTGGCGAGCAAGACGACAAAGTAACCTGTTTGAAAAAAATGTCAGTCGTCAGTTGTGGCAAGTTGACCAACGGCGGCGATGTACTATTCAGCAAATCTCCTGAAGCACGACACCCGCAAACGAGAGTGACGGCAGTTTGTCTTGAGGGCGACGAAACTGACAGTTCATATACTGATATGCGGTCTTTCGAAGGGCCACTCTTTGACGTATTGAATAAGGCATACAGTTTCATTGTCCAGCACACGCAGAAGCGCTCCATCTTTCCTGAGGGTGAGTTACAACGGAAAAGCGAGTTGGTCTATCCAGCAGAGGCTATTCGTGAAGGACTGATCAACGCTTTTGCTCATCGAGACTACTCAGACTACAAGGGCCAAGTGTCAGTCAGAATCTATCCCAATCGTCTGGTGATTTATAACTCTGGCCGGTTCCCCGAAGGGATAAACCCAGAGAAGCTGGGGGAGGGGCATATTTCCGTATTGAGGAATCCTGATATAGCTCACGTGATGTATATATACGGATTGATGGAGAAGGTGGGACGTGGAAGCCTTTTGATTCGTCGACTCTGTCGTGAGCGAAACCTGCCCCTGCCAACATGGTCAGACAAGGATGGAGTTACCCTAACTTTTTGGCCAGAGCCAGGGGCTACCCCCCAAGTCACCCCCCAAGATACCCCCCAAGTTACCCCCCAAGTCGCAGAGCTTTTGAAAGTCCTTCATTCGCTCGGTGAAGAACAGGACAGAGGGGCCTTGCAGGGCAAGTTGAGACTCAAAGACCGGAAGCATTTTCGCCTTGTTTATCTTGCCCCCGCTTTAGACGATGGCTTCATTGAAATGACATTGCCGGACAAGCCAAACAGCCGGAACCAAAAGTATCGGCTCTCCGAAAAAGGACGTGTTTGGGTTAGTCAGAACTTGATGTGATTTTTCACAAGCTTCCATATGTGTGCATTACGTTGGCGGTAATTACCGCATTGCGTTGCTTATTGAAAATGTAATGCAACCACAACTGAAGGCGCTCGAGCGAAGTTGAGTTACCAAAGTGTTCAATTGAGCACTATAATAGCTCATATGTTAGAGAAGATATTTCTGTCGAAAGCTCGCGGTGAGATTCTTCGGTTGCTCTTTGGAGTAAATCGAGAGTCTAAGCACGTGCGCGAAGTTGAGCGACTGACACCACTTTCATATACGGCAGTTAGGCAAGAGTTGAAGAAATTGGCGAGCCTGGAACTCGTCACAGCTAAGGTTGATGGAAACAGAACTTACTACTCTGCTAATGAAGAGCATCCTTTGTTTAGTGAGCTTCACCGTATCGTTCTCAAAACAGATGGTCTCGTTGATGTTTTGAAAAGTCCTCTGGACTGCAAGGGGATAAGATGTGCTTTCGTTTATGGTTCTATTGCGAAAGGGCAGAGTAAGGCTCACAGTGACATTGATCTTTTTGTTGTAGGTTCAATCAGTTCACGTAAGCTGTCGGACCGCCTCTTTGGCATCGAAGACGATTTGGGTAAAGAGTTGAACTCTATTGTCAGGACCAAATCCGAGTTGATAAAGAGCATTGCGAAAAAAGATCCATTTGTTCTCGAGGTATTGAACCAGCCAAAGCTGTTCATAATTGGCAATCAAGATGAGCTTGACGCGGTGGTTGAATAAAGCTTGCTCCCTTTTTTACTTTGCGCAAGATGCTGTTTGTTGATTGCGAGCTGATTTCAGGGGAAACTGTTCGGAATTTCCGAACAGTTCGATTTTGTGGCGGAGTGGCTGCCAAATATTTTTCTTGTCGGATATCGTTCCAAGGATTTGTGCGGTTTGTTGGTATGTTGGTTGAGCGATGGTTGCTTTGGGAACAGTTGTTAGTTTTTTAGTGGAATGATATACGTCAGGATGTAGATTTGGTGAGGTTTTTAGCTTGAGACCACTCGCGCGAGTGGTATAGCCTTTTGGGGTGCCGCGAACAATTTTCGTGGTAACAGGTTTTGGTGGGACCGATTCAGAAGGTCTACAATTGTGAGACACATTGCCTTTATCAGTGAGAGATTGGAAATGCCCAAGGTTAAATGCGACATTCTGAAATGGGCCAGAAAAACTGCAGGATTGTCTCTGGAGCAAGCTGCTAAAAAGCTGTCGATTAGAGATGGAAAAAAATCGACTGCAGCGGAGAAGCTTTCTTCCTATGAGGATGGAAGCAAAGAGCCATCTCGATCTTTGTTGCGAAGAATGGCAAGTCAATACAATCGCCCATTGCTAACATTTTACCTTGAGCATCCACCTGTTTCTGGTGACAGAGGTGAGGATTTTCGCCATCATCCAAGTCGGTATGAGGCATTTGAGAATGTTCGTGTTGATGTTTTGATTCGGGACATCAAAGCTCGCCAGAGTGTCATTAGGGAAAGTTTGCTGGATACTGACGAAGATGGTCCCTTGGACTTTGTTGGCAAGCATCGTATGAGCGACGGAATGGCTGCCCTTGTTAAGACGATTGTTAGCGCTACCGAGTTTGACCTTGGCGACTATGCAAAACGGAGTTCATACCGCGAAGCTTTCAACTACCTTCGGAAGAAGGTTGAGGACGCTGGTGTGTTTGTTATCTTGAAGGGAAACTTGGGCTCTCATCATAGCAGTATCTCTTCAACTGTCTTTAGAGGATTTGCATTATCAGATCCTATAGCGCCATTTATTGTCATCAATGACCAGGATTCAGAGAAAGCATGGTCCTTCACTCTCTTGCATGAATTTGCTCATCTGTTGTTGGGGCGCACAGGAGTTAGTGGTTCTGATTGCGAGATGAAGATAGAGAAGTTCTGCAACTCCGTGGCTAGTGAACTGCTCTTGCCAGAAGTCATATTTGATTCCTTTAAACCAGATACTTCGAGCCGCGAAGAACTCTGTGCCGCAGTAGATGACTTTGCTTATTCAGCGAAGCTCAGCAGCTCGCACGTGTTGTATCGTCTGTTCCTGCGTGGAGATATAAGTAAGCGGTTATGGCTAGAACTGAGTGAAGAGTATCGTCAGAGTTACCTCAAGAGCAGGGAATTCAAGAGAGAAAAGAGTCGTCTCAAAGATGGTGGCCCAGATTATTACGTTGTCAGAAATAATAAGCTTGGGGCTCTTGTTGGCGTTGTTCGGCATCTTACATACTCTGGTGCACTTTCGACTACCAAGGCAGGTCTTCTGCTGGGTGTGAAACCTTTAAAGGTACACAAGCTCTTTGAAGCAGGACAGTAAGAGCTGGCACGTGCTTTATCTACTTGATGCAAATACGCTCATTGATGCGAAAAGGGATTATTATCCCATTGAACGCATTCCCGAGTTTTGGGACTGGCTAATACATCAAGGCGAGCAAGACAAGGTTCCTGATGTGTGCAAAACACTGGGTCTGAAGTGTATCAATAGCTTCCAGATGATACGAGACCTTAATTTTTGTACGAGTTGGAAAACGGACTTAGGGGGATAACGAAGCGGGCTACCCCCCAAGTCATCCCCCAAGATACCCTCCAAGTCGCAGAGCTCCTGAAGTCTTTTAGGTTGTTAAGGTTTTGAGCTGTCGGGCTTAAGGTGAGTTTTGTACCCGAAAGATGTTGTTTGGGTATTGTGCATGGAATGTGGTGATCCCGAGATTTTTCTCCCCGGGGAGCTGTGGGAAGAGGGTTAAGGTTGGGGTAGTTGTCGGAGATTTACTAGACAGCGTCAGTTGAATCTTTTTCTCTTTTTTGTGTCGGATATCGTTCCATAGATTTTGTGCGGTTTGTTGGTGAGTTGATTTGGTTATGGCTGTTTTGAGAGCTGTCGTTGGTTTTTGGGTGGAATGCTATACGACAGGACGTTGATTTAGTGCGTAATAGAGCTTGATGCGCCTTTTGAGGGTGTGTACGTTTTTGATGAGCTTGAATTCGATGTTGCGAGACAAGTCGTCTCAGTTTGCCGAGGAAAATGAAGTATTCGTATCCTGTGAGCTTGGAACCTCAAGACGATGGAAGCGTTTTTGTCTCTTTCCCTGATGTTCCTGAAGCACTAACTGAAACAGACAATGCTGCAGAGGCTCTAGCCGAAGCCTTGGACTGTCTTATTGCTGCTCTTGGTGGCTATATAAATGATAGTCGCCATTTACCAAAGCCTTCTAATAAAAAGAGTGAGCAGAGACTGGTGTCGTTGCCTCCTTTGATGTCAGTGAAACTTGCGCTCCACGAGCTGATGCTCGAGCACAAGATTACTCGTGTCGCTTTGGGTGAAAAGCTTGGTGTTAGCAAAAGGGCTATTCGGGAATTGTTGGATTTGGATCATTCATCTCGCATTGAGCAAGTAAATGCTGCACTTGCTGTTTTTGGGAAGGAAATCGTCGTTGAAATCCACGATGTTGAAACTTCGTAGTTCGACATATGAACAGACTTTCACTCTCGAGTACTGGATTGATGATGGATGGTACGTTGGCAAGCTTCACGAGTTACCTAGTATTTTTAGCCAAGGGCAAACCTATGAAGAGCTGGCAAGCAATATCAGCGACACATATCGAATGGTAGTTGAAGAGTTGAATGACAGGTAAAGACAGAGATAAGGACGAGTTGCCAGAAGAGTTTGATTCTCTGGAAGAGGCTTGTGAATTCTGGGATACCCACGACATAACGGACTATGCCGAGCATATGGAAGATGTTGAGGTGGAGACCAAATTCAAAATGCGTCATTTTGAGATTGAGATAAAAGAAAAGGTTCTCGAGCTCTTGGTAGAGCGCGCTAAAAAAGAGGGTATTAGTCTCAAGGAACTTGTCGCCAAGGTTCTGGAAGATGCTGTTGATTGACTGTTAGCACACCCGCCGAGCCTCTCAACGATGCGAAACCCGGTGGGTTTCCTTTTTGTAGGGAAAGATGTCTTGAGTACTTCGAAGATTGAATGGACTGAGGTGACTTGGAACCCTGTCACTGGTTGTACGAAGATCAGTGATGGATGTCGGCACTGTTATGCCGAGCGGATGGCTCGCAGGCTAAAGGCTATGGGGCAACGGAATTATCGAAATGGGTTTGATGTTGTCTGTCATCCACATATGCTCGAGCGACCTTTGTCGTGGAAGTCGCCAAGGGCGGTGTTCGTAAATTCGATGGGTGATCTCTTTCACGAGGAGGTGCCAGATGATTTTATTAAAGAGGTTTTTTCGGTCATGTTGCGGGCTCATTGGCACCGTTTTCAGGTATTGACCAAAAGAGCCGAGCGTTTGAAAGAGTTTTCAGCGAAGTTGGATTGGCCTGGCAATGTGTGGATGGGGGTAACGGTCGAAACCGCAGATTGTCTAGGTCGAATAGATTGTCTTGGAGCCACTGCTGCCAAGGTGAAGTTTCTTTCTCTGGAACCATTGCTTGGTCCGTTGCCTGACATCGATTTAGCTGGTATCGACTGGGTCATTGTTGGCGGAGAGTCAGGACCTGGTGCTCGGCCTATGAAAGAAGAGTGGGTTCTTTCTATCAAAGAACGATGTGAAGTTGGGGGCGTTGCCTTTTTCTTCAAACAATGGGGCGGCACTAATAAGAAGAAGACTGGTCGTGAGTTGTTGGGGCAGACTTGGGACCAAATGCCGGATGTGTCGAAAGGGTGATCGCGAAGCTGCGAGGCTCCGAAGAGGGCTTCGCCCTCTTGGGCAAAGCAGCGAGCGTCAAGTGCATGAGTTTGTGCCCGCCGTCCTCCTCCCAGGTCTGTTGTTACTCAATTCATATTTGATGGGGTCGGATATGTCCTGGTTGGTTATCACTATTGATAAAAATCGGAATGGGTTTATTTAGCGCACTTCCTTGTGTGGAGCACAGCCAAAACAACTATAATAACGGTGTCAACGGAATTCTGGGGGTAATAGTGAAGCTTCTCACAGTTTTTGTTATTTTTCTTTCTTTCGTCCTTTCTACGCAGTGTGTTTTGGCAATTGATTTTGGCAAGTTGGATGGAAAGAGCATCTTTGGCCATTGTAATGAGGCGTTTTCGCTGCGCGATGATTTTGCTGACAAGAAAGAGCGAGAGAAGTTTCAAGATGCTTGGGTAGATAATAGAGACAAGCCCGAGGTTGGGTTTTTATATGGGCTGACTGTTCGTGATGAGACTTGGCGTTTGTTTGTGTGGAAGATGTTGGCGCAGAAGTTTCCCAATTCAGCTTTTGGGCCTTTGGGTAGTTATTTGGATGACGATATTTGCCCTTGGTATGGCGAGGCAAAACCTTTTCATCAGCTTCATTGCAGTAACGAGGGTGAGAAGCACAAGTCTCTGGTGGAGGCGTTGAAGCGGGAGCCCGATAATCCATTGGTGTTGTTCGTTTTGGCCAATGTGATGGACTCGAAGGATGAGGCTGGCAAGGACAAGAAACGCAAGGTTGCTGAGAGGTTGGTGAAGGCTGCTCCGGATGTGTCGGTTGCGCATTGTGTTTTTGCTGAAAGTTTGTCCTGTTCTATTGGTGCTGCTTTCTCGGGTGAGTTTGAAGAGCGGGATTTGGTTCTCTCGTCTTTGCAGAAGGCCATTGAGTTGGATAGTGGTTGGATTGGTGATTATGGCCTGCTCGAGACGAAGGTCCATTATGCAGTCTTGTCGGCTGTAGCAAAGAGTGGCCAATGGGGAGGCAAGGGAGCCCATGTAGACGAGGCTCTTGTTTTGCTACGGAACTTGATTGAGAAGCATGATTTGGCTGAGGCAAAGTCTGGATTGCTCGAGGTGCTGCAGCGGACAGGGAAATACTCGCAGGTAATAGAGGAAGCTGAGCGTTTGTATCCCGAGGATGTGGATCCTCCCTTTTATGATGAAGCTGTGGCCTATTTGTCGGTTTCTGGCCAGCCAACGATTATTGAGAGGGAGGGGGAGTTTCTTCGGTTGACTCTGCCTTATATCAGATGGCAGACGGAACACCCCTATCTCATTGGTGATTTTAACAAGTGGCAATGTGGGAAGACGCTCTTGGTGAGGGATGAGGCTGGGCGGTGGACGGCCAAGATAAAAGTGGGGGCTGGGTATCAGAAATATATGGTCAGCTATGAGGGCACTCGATACGGTCGCAGTGACTTGGGGGCTTTGGATTTTTATGAAAACCACTCTGCTTTTTATGTGAAGGAGAATGGTGAAGTCGCTCGCCAGCCAAAGGATGAGTTTTTATATCATTTGAACAAGAGCCGGGCTTTGCCAAGGTCAGAGAGTTTTTACGTAGAGCCAGAATGTAATGCCATTTCTGAGGCAGAGAAGGCTTATCGGCTGTGCCCCAAAGAGTTCTCAGCCTTGAAGCGCTTGTTGTGTAGTTATGGGAAAAAAGAGCGGCAGGCGAAGTTTAGTCCAGCCTATGAGGCTTTTCACTGTCTTATACACAGTTACCGGATTCGCTGCGACAAGGAGCTACGAGAAAAGATTGAGCTGGCAAAGAAGGAGATAAAGAGTCCTTTTCTCGACCTTCACGAAGCCCTCTTGGTGGGGGAAGCTGTTGAGCGCAAAGACAAAGTCATCGCTGCTTTGCGAGAAGAGCCTCTTTTAGCAGGCGAATGTTTTAGCAAAGTTACGCAAATCTGCACCTCAGAGGCAGAAGTTGAAGCAATTGGCAAGTTGGCTGATGAAGTAAAGAGAGTGCAGATTAGAAACTTGCACAACCATATGCTCAACGAAGCTAGAGAGTATGACAAACGGTTAGCGAGCAGTCGGAAACTCGTTGAAGAGTATCCTGAGAGAGGTTTCAACTCTTGGGACAAGCTCATCTATGCCTACAGAGATGTCCTGAGCGCTGCTGCAAAAGATGAGAAAAAAGATGAGCTGGCTCTACAGAGAGGGATGTACGGAGTTTATCGTTCTGCCTTACGTGAACTGCCATACGAGAGAGATCTCGTAGTTCGTCTTACTCGATCATATTATCGCAGTGACGAATATGAACAGTGGTTGCAGTTTCTCGAAGAGCTGCATCTCAAACACAAAGACTCTGTTGCATTGACCGTATTCCTGGCCAAATGTCACTCAGAAAATGGCAACGAAGAAATTGCAACAAAGTTGTTCAAAGAAGCTCTAGAGCCCCATGTTAAATGGGAAGAGGCTTACACCTTTTATGTGGAACACTTGCTGAAATACAGAGAGTTCTCTACTGCAAAAGAAGTGCTGTTGCGAGCGAGAAAAGCCTACCCTTATTCGGACGACTTCACGGTAAAGCTCATTAAAGTTTATGAAGAGCTTGGGGAGATCCAAAGGGTCAAGAAATTGTTCGAAGAGCTCATTCGCGAGGACTCCAAAATAAGTGGTGACATTCGCAGAAGGGCTATCAGGTTTTATACAAATGAAGGGGACGATGCCGAAAAGGCATACTGGTTCGCCAAAAGAGAGTTCGAGAGTATATCGGACAGTAAAGGTGAAGACAAGGCTGACGCAGCGATAAAGTATCTGGCAAAGGCATCGGCTGCAGGACACACGATCGATTCGCACGGAGCCTGTCGGCATTTGATGAACAAACCCTTCATATTATTCTTTGTCGTCTTCTCGACAATGATACTCTTTGGTGGAGTGGCATGTTTTGTTTCTATCTTATGGGTAGCTTTTCGGAAGTACCCACTAGCCACAGCCTTGGCTGTGCCCATCCTCATCCTTCTCTTTCAGGTAATCGTTAATAGTTTCCTGGCAATCGTGACCTCTTGCCTATTACACGACACCTTCCTCGAACTACTTGGCATGTCAGAAAATGCGACGAACTTCTTTGTCATGAGCGCTACACATGTCGTTACAGTCTTCGGCGTATTTCTACTGCTGATGTTTGCTTTCTATATGCGCAATGAAGGACTGTCCACCTTGGGATTAAAACGTCTGCCATCGAAGGTGGAAATAGCAAAAGGCATAATCGGTGGCCTTCTTCTAATAGTCTTGCAAAGAGTAATAACCCACCTCTTTGTCATCACGATGGGCGGTCTGCCCGAGGGCATGTTTGGATCGCAGGGATTACATCGTTTAGGTCGCCTGATGCACTACTCGAGATTTGGTCTTTTGGTCATTTTGGTCGACATAGTCATCTTGGCCCCAATCGTAGAAGAGATCTTTTTCCGAGGTTACATCTATCGACGATGGTGCGACACAATGGGCGGCAAACTAGCATTGATCCTGAGTTCAGTAGCCTTTGCCGTCATCCACGGAGCCATGATACTGCACATATTCTTTGTGGCTGTCGTCCTCTGCAAACTCTATGACAACTCTAAAGGGTTATGGGCACCAATAATCGCCCACGGAGTGATGAATTTGTTTGCTCTAGCTATGAACTATTTGTGGGTGTGTTGAGGGGAGGTGTTTTGAGTTAGCAAATTACATATCCAATAAAATGGTGGGGCGGTGTGATAAAAATGTCCTCACGGTTTGTTTTTGAACAAAGATGGATTGTGCTGTAATATTCGAACTATCGTCAAAGGTATTGTTCGGGTGGGATAAATTAGTCCTCCTTGGTCTATTTCAGCTCTAGAAACTGTTTACATTGCTTTTGCAATGCTCTATAGTGCTTCCACAAGGTTTGCGTGTAAGTCACTGAGGAGATGTTGTGGATAAAGAAGAATTCTTCACTGCCCTAATTGCCTCCATTCGTGCACTTGGATATAAAGACCTAGCTTATGACGAACACGCATTCGTAGCAGGTACCGAAGCTGCAGTTGATGAAGCTACATCTCAGGAAATCGACCTGGATTTCTTTTCGGATGCGCCAGTTGCGCTAACTCTTAGCGGTTTAAAAATTGCTGATGATTATAAATTGCTTTCTTTTCATAATCCTGTCTATGAAAGGGTTTCAATTAGGTTGGATAGCGCGAAAAGCGCTGAATTGTTTATGACAGATTTTTTGTCGCCCAACCAAATTGAGCAGTTCAAAGCAATTGCTAATGCATTTATAGCCTCCTTTCAAGAAGCAGCTGTGTTACATTAGGCTTGTTTAGTTTTTTACTTTTCACAAATCAATTTTGTGCCTAATTTTTGTATGCTTTGGGGGCGACTTGGCTAAGAAGATAAAGCTAAAAGTGCGCTGGGATGAGCTGCTTAAGGCAGAGCCCGTTAGTAGTTACTTCAGTTCATTGCAGGATAGTTTGGTCCATAGGCTCGGAGATTTTTTTCAAGAATATAGGCCAGGTCCAAGGAAAGTCGTCAAAGATTCCATATGGGGAATAATCCCCTTGTCTTCAGCAGAGTGTATGATTATTGACTCTCCAGTCTTTCAAAGATTGAGAAGAGTTCGGCAGCTTGGATTGTCCTATTTGGTATATCCCACTGCTGGGTACTCTCGCTTTGAACACTCGTTGGGAACTTTGCAAGCTGTGCAGACGGTTGTGTCGTCAATTCGTCAGAATGCTGAGTTAGACAGAACTCTAGATAACGTAAAATCAATTCTAGACTATACTCCTTTGATTCGTCTTGCCGCATTGCTGCATGACGTTGGTCACGGACCCTTTAGTCATCTGTCAGAGAAATTTGTTATAGATAACGACGATGCTTCTAGGAAACTAGTTGACTATTTCAATAGCGAAATCAACAAAGATTATGGGCTTGCTGAGATAAGGTCTGCTCTTTTTTGTCTCTCTGAGCCGTTAAAAACTTTTCTTGACGATAAGACAATTGCTGGCAATTTGTTTGGTTGTCCAAATTCAGAGGCCATTGCTTCTATGATATTGGGTATACCGCCAGGCGACCCTAAGCATTACTTTGCTGCCCAGCTAGTCAGTAGTATCTACGATGTTGACAAAATTGACTATATGCTTCGCGAGGCACGGTCAGCCAATATTTCGTTGCCCATAGATGTTAATCGCTATTTTGCAAAAATGGAAGTTCGGCGCGTTTTAGCCAAGAACCTTAATTCCATATTTAGACAAAAAGTTGATATCGATGGCGATTCGGAACTCTATATTTTGGGTACAACGGTTTCCGGAGCAGGTTGTCTTGATGAAGTGTATCTCTCTAGAGTTTGGCTCTATGATCGTATGTATCGTCATCATAAAGTGAGAGCTGCTGAAAAACTCTTGATGAAGTCTTTTAGCAATATATCGGCATCAGACGCATTCGGTATCAGTTATCAAAGATTGTTTGATTTGTCAGATGACGAAGTATACGCGTTAGCAACGCAGGCGAAACAAAATGATGCCGCAAGCCTAGCTGCAAAAAACAAACTCGAAAGTCTTCGAGATAGAAGACTTCCAGTACGTTGTTTTTGTTTTGCTGAACGATTTATTGAAAAAAGTAGACCACCTGCAGGTAAGGAAGAAGCGTCTGAAACAATCAACACTGAGTTGACAAGGAAACATGCGGCGATAAAGCGTTTATTGAAAAAACCTGATGTCTTGGCCGAGAAAATCGCGCAAGAGGGGAGAAGTATCTTAAAACACTTGGGCAAAGATGGAGAAATCAACAGCGACGACATTTTTATTTGTAAACCTGGAGTTTCACCCGTTCCGGAAATATCTTTTCATTTTCTTTTTGAAGGTAATGTTGTTGTTGACTATATGAAAAGTGCTCTGTTTGCTCCGAAACAGTGGGCCGAGGCCTATGCGAAACGTAAGGACGTTGGATACATTTTTTGTCCAAGGGGACTTGAGTCAGTTTGTTCCGTCGCATGCGAAACTGTGATCTACAAAGGTACCGGAGCAGAGTTTAATGAAGATGTATGGAGAACGATTAAGGTAGGAAAGGATCAAGTTTACGAGCTGAAGCGTAAGTTAGAGGAGGGAGGTTACTATAAAGGGCTACGCAAGCTAAGGCCTGTTCCCAAGGAGCTTCGTAGTGCAAGTGTACAAGACAAGTTGCGCGAACTTCATATAAAGTACTCTGCCTACAGTAACGACTATCTGAATAGAGCAGGATGGTCTATTCAGTCCGCTCTAGAAATGTTTCTGAAACAGTTTCCAGCTGAGCTTGTTGAAGACATGGTCGAAGTACTACTAAGTGGTCAGTTTTTCAATTACTCGACAATTGGCAGATTGATTAGTGACTCAATTCGAAAAGCCATTAAAGAGTTTGAAACAGAGGAAGATGTTCTTCTATGTCCACTTGGGCAGATGAGCAAAGACTCTGCGCCACATATTACAAGATACGTAGAAAAAATTGAACGGACAAAGGTCATTGCTGCAGATCAGTTACCAAAATTTAACGATACTTCGCCCATCATTTTCTTTGATGACCTTACTTCTACAGGAAGCCAAGCAAGGGATATCTTGGCAAGCTGGATGGGGATAGAGAACAAGTCTGATTTACATGAGGAACGTAGCTTTGCTTTTGACAAATCGGTGCTTTTAGGACGACCAGTGGCCTTCGCCTATGGGCTTGCACGTGAAGAAGGTGTCAGAACCATAACTGAGTTTTTCCAGAGCCAGCTTGGGTGCAAGGTAACCGTAAAATACAAAGAGAATGTCGAGCAGTATTTCGGTATTCTCAATGAGAAACCAGAATTGAAAGAGTTTCTGCGAAGTGTTGGTGTGTCTTTGCTTGAGTCTACAAAAAAAGTAGAAAATCCTGAGAAGTGGACAGAAGAACAGATTGCAGAATGTGCGGTTGGTTATGGGAATAGTGCACCTGTGATTGTTTTTGCTTACAATGCTCCTACTATTACGTTAACTGCACTGTGGTTAGACGGAGGCACTTTTGAAGATGAAGAGTGGCTCCCTCTTTTCCCACGCAAGACGAAGGATTAACTAAATTCATTGATAAGGGGTAGTCTTTCGGGGTGCACGACCGTAACTACTTTCCACTTGGCGACACCAACGTTGTATGATGTCGGCAATCATTTAAGAAGGGGGCTCTCATGAAACGTCTCGTTATTTTTAGTGTTTTTGTGCTGCTCTGTACGGCTCCGCTTGTTGCTCAGGGGTGGGAAGCTGTCTACAAGGCGAAGGTGAAGCGTTCGCTGATTACTTTCACAGAGTCGGATAAGAAGATCAATGTGTTCACTGTGTATGGTCTCGTTTCGCAGAAGAAGCATGAGCCGGTCATGCCTGGTGGCAATTTCAAGTGTGAGGTATACGACCAGGCGAAGGTGAAGAAGAACTTCAAGGTTTTCAAAAAGAAGGGCTCT
>CAZXTJ010000117.1:0-15635 GCA_964643655.1 uncultured bacterium | reverse complement strand
ATCAGTTGTTAGACATGAAAATGTCTCATCGACCCAAATCTTCTGGTGTATTCGCCAATACACTGCGTGAACTCGAGAGTTTGCGAGACTTTTTCACATCTGCCTCATTGGCCAGTCTCGTAGATCTACCTTTCGTCTTCCTCTTCATGGGAGTCTGTTATCTCATTGCAGGAAAATTGGCTTATGTCATCCTTGCTGCAGTAATCATCAATTTTGTTCTTGGTGTATTCATTCACTTTCCTATGCAAAGGATTGTGGACAAGGCATTTCGTCAGAACAGTCAAAAACATGCAGTTTTGATGGAGACTCTTGCTGGCTTGGAAACCATCAAAAGCGTTGGTGCTGATGGACGTATGCGGTCGAACTGGGAGCATTCAGTTTTCCTCAATGCCAAGTCAGGCAAGGTTGCTCGATTCTTTTCATTGCTGATGGTCAACTCTTCGGTTTTCATCCAACAGATGTCCCTCATCGCAATTGTTGTTGGTGGCGTATATCTCATTCAAGCTGGCGAATTAGGACAAGGTGCCCTTGTTGCATGTGTCATCCTCTCTGGGCGAGCTTTGGGACCAATGGGGCAAGTAGCCCATCTATTGACGAGAATGCACCACGCAATAACCTCTTATTTTGCGCTGGGCACGATTATGGCAACACCCGTTGAGCGAGAGACAGGCCGTAAGTTCCTTCATCGCAGTCGTTTCTCGGGAAACATTGCCTTTAATGATGTCTCCTTTACCTATCCTGGCGCGAATACACCAACTTTGAAAAATGTAAGCTTCACCATTCGACCAGGTGAGCGAGTGGCCATAATTGGCAAGACTGGTTCTGGTAAGTCGACCATTGAAAAACTCATTTTGGGTCTTTTCGAACCAGATGATGGGCAAGTCATGTTTGATGGGACAGACTTGCGGCAAATCGATCCTGTCGACAGCCGGGCAGCTATCGGGTGCGTGCCACAAGACGTATTCCTGTTTAATGGAACCGTTAAGGAGAACATTACACTCGCCACTCCGCAAGCTAGCGACCAAGAAATATTGGCAGCAGCAACAGTTGCCGGTGTTCACGACTTTGTCCGACTGAATCCTCTGGGTTACGATTTACCAGTCGGTGAACGTGGGCAGGGTTTGTCTGGAGGTCAACGGCAAGCGATCACGATTGCGAGAGCTCTTATCCAGAATTCGCCAATTGTGATCATGGACGAACCTTCTAGCTCAATGGATTCAGGGTCTGAGGCTATTTTGAAACAGAGGATTTCGAGAGGCCTTCGTGGCAAGACCATGATAGTCATTACGCACAGAGCTTCATTATTGGAAGCAGTTGATCGAATAATCGTCATTGATGAAGGACGAGTTGCTGCAGACGGTCCTAGACAAGCAGTTCTGGAGGCTCTTGCAGCTCCTTCGGCTGCAGTGGCAGGAGGTCAAAGATGACGAAGCACAAATATGTTCCACAAATGCATGATATGACGGACAGGCGTATCAGACTCTCTGGATCCTTAATCCTGTTTACCATCACTTCTTTCATTATTGTAGCTATTCATTGGGCTGCTCATGCGCCCTTGGATGAAGTGACCCGTGGCTTTGGTCGCGTGATTCCTTCATCACAGGTGCAACAAGTACAGAACCTCGAAGGAGGGCTCGTACAAGAAATATGTATAAAAGAAGGTGACGAGGTTCAAGAAGGAACTCTGTTATTGCGTTTAGACCCTACTATTTTCTCTTCCATGTACAAGGAGAGAAGAGCTGAGTACCTTGATTTGTTGACCTCTTCAGTTTGTATCAGAGCTGAACTGGACAAAAAGGCTCCATCATTTCCTGATGAAGTGAAAAATAACGCATCCATTCTCGTCGAGCAAAAACGAAGAGAATTTGCTGCAAGGAAGAAAGCTCATCAAAACACCATCCTCACCATGGAACAGCGAGCCGAACAATTGCGCTATGGCGTGAAGGAACTTTCCACACGAATTAGGTTTTTGAAAAAGAGTTTGGGGTACCTTGCTGAGGAAGTTGCCATTATCAAACCAAATGTGGAAAGTGGCATCAGCCCCAAACTAGACCTTCTCAGAATTCAGCAGGAGATCTGTCGCATGCAAGGTAAGCTCGATGAGACCAAGGTCTCTTTGCCCAAGGCCAAGGCTGTGTTAAAGGGAGCTCTACTGAACATTCAGAAGGAACGAGATGAGTACGAATATCGGCTCGTCGAAGATTTAAACAAGAAGTTGAAGCGCCTTGCCGAGCTCAAAGAAGTTTTACCAGCCCTGAAGTCAAGGGTAGCAAGAACTGAGGTTAAATCGCCTGTCGCCGGTATAATAAAGAAAGTTTCTGTCAACACTGTCGGTGAAGTTATCGCGCCAGGAATGAAACTTGTCGAAATAGTTCCCAAAGAGGACAAACTCGTCATCGAAGCCAAGATTTTACCTTCCGACATTGCATTTGTAGAAGTCGGTCAAAAAGCGATGGTCAAGCTTACTGCATACGACTTTTCCATCTTTGGTGGTGTCAAAGGCGTCATCGAAAGAATTGGTGCTGACTCTTTCGTCCAGGAAAACGGGCAAAGCTACTACACTATGAGAGTCACAACAGAGAAGAACTATGTGGGTAAAAAAGAAAACCCTCTTCCAATCCTTCCTGGCATGGTTGCTCAAGTGGATGTCCTGTCGGGTAAAAAGACAGTTTTGGACTATGTAATGAAACCCATACTCAAGGCCAGACAAAACGCCCTTCGCGAACGTTGATCAGTCAATCATACTTAAAAATCTAGTACCGACTTCTTGCGCTACCGCTGCGAGGAATATGGTTACGATGAAACCAGCTGTCTTCCTGGTTATACAGGCAGCGAGCAAAATCGTATCAGACATGCGACAGTCTGTTGTAACGCGTGGGGTGAAAGCCTTTACTAGAGAATGAATGCTGGGACTGGCAAATTTTTTGTTATAGAATCTATCAGTTCGATGGAGGATTATATGAAAACGTCGTATCTGATAGTAACAGGTATCTTTTTGGCCTTCGTTGCTTGTTCCTGTTTCATTGCTTTCAAAATGATGTTTACCTTCGAATTTGTAGGATTTATTTGCTGGTTACTCAAGGTTATGGGCTTATCGTAGCTACTGTGCCTCAATCTCTCTGACGCCCTAGAAGCAGAAAACTCGTCAAGCCTTCAACGTCACTGTCCTTTCTTGGTAATGTAAGTATCAGGTGTGTATTTGTGACAGAGAGGGCTCAGTGGGTAAAAAGAAGAGACGCTCCTTGGCAGGGGAGTCTTCAAAGGCAAGAACTACTGTCTTGATAGGCGAAGGGCAGTTGTTGTCTGGTCGGTACCGAGTCATAGAGAAAATAGGTACTGGTGGCATGGGCGTTGTTTACAAGGTCAAAGACGAGAAACTCGAGGATCGTCTTTTTGCTTTGAAGACCTTGCCGCCTGACATGTGCACAAATAGGGCTGCCATCAAGCGGCTCAAAAAAGAAGCTCTTGCTGCAATCGACATGCATCACTCCAATATCATGGCTCTTCACTCCTTTGACAATGATGGCCCTCATCACTTTCTGGTCATGGAATATCTTGATGGTGCAGATCTCGAGGACACTTTGGTAGACAAAGAGCGCTTCAGCGTTGAAGAAATGCTGGCAGTAGCGCAACAGGTTTGTCCTGCTTTGGACTATGCCCATGAACGAGGAATTGTTCATCGTGACATAAAACCCAGTAATTTGATTTACAAAACTGAAGGCGGGAAGCAGGTCGTAAAAATTGCTGACTTTGGCATTGCCTACCAAGTCAGAAACTCTATTGCAAAGCTGACGGGGCAGGACACGACTGGCGGGACTATGCACTACATGCCGCCTGAACAGCTCGCAGGCAAAGATGTTGATGGACGGGCAGATCAGTATGCTTTGGCGAGCACTTTGTATGAGTTGCTGCGTGGACGGCCTCCCTTTGAGGGTGCTGGTGTCATGTTAATGCGTCAGATTGACGACGTTGCTCCAGATGCCATTGATGGTGTACCCCAAATCGTAAACGATGCTTTGCTCAAAGGATTAGCCAAAAAGCCTGACGATAGGTTTGCAAATTGTGCTGAGTTGTTGGAAGCGCTTTCACAAAAACCAGAGCAGAAGCCAGAGCAGAAGCTCAAGAAAAAGGCTCCTCCTAAACAAAAGGGGGGCGCAGGCTCAAAGGAGCTAGCAGACAATCTGGCGCGATTAATGAATGATATTGGAATGAATATTCCTCGTGATGAAGGAGAGAAAACACCAGCCAGAGAAGCTAAATCAAAAAAGACAGAGAAACCAAAGACCTCAAAAACAAACTATGAGTTAGCCTGGTCAAAAAAGGCAATTGTAGTTTTTGTCGCGTTAATGGGAGTGATGGTGCTTTTGTCGACATGGGATTTCAACAAAAAGAAGAAACCCAGATGGAAACCTTTGACGAAGGCTGAAAAAGAGAAGCTCGCTCGAATATTTGCCGCCAAGAGAAAAAATCCTAAACTTCGTGATGAGATTGATGTTGCAGGCATTACATTTTGTTGGTGTCCGCCTGGTGACTACATGATGGGTAGCCCTATGATAGAATCGGGTCGTGATAATGACGAAGGACCACAGCACAGCGTTAAGATCTCAAAGGGATTTTGGCTCAGCAAATATGAAGTTTTGCAACGTGAATGGAAAAGTGTAATGAAAGCCAATCCTTCGCAGTTTATCGATAGCTGGCATCCTGTTGAGAAGGTCTCTTGGCACGACTGCCAAGAGTTCATTACGCGACTAAACCGAACCAATAAGAAATTTTCTTTTCGCTTACCTACTGAAGCAGAGTGGGAATACGCTTGTAGAGCGGGAACCAATACGCCATATAGTGTTGGAGATGAATTGAGTCAAAACGATGCGAATTTTGGTGTGGAATTTACGGAGTCAGGCAAACTGACCAAAGATTATTTCAAGTACTATGTTAATGCTTTTGGTCTGAAAAATATGCATGGGAACGTTTGGGAATGGTGTTCTGATTGGTACTCCAAGGATTATTATAGCCAAAAGGAAAACAAAGATCCTAAGGGCCCAGGCAAAGGGAAAAAGCGAGTCGTTCGAGGTGGGGGGTACGGTGATGGTGCTAGTGACTGTCGGTCTGCCTCCCGGAAAGCCTTCACTCCTGATACTCGCTTTAGCAGTATTGGTCTACGCCTTCTGCTCGAGAAGTGAACAGCTGTTAGAGTGATCTCATCTCTGCAACACTGTCTCGTTAAAGTTACAGATCTAGCAGCCTTGTGATAAAAAAATCCTTTATCAATGGGCTTTTTCGATTCTGGAGTCATAGTTGCATAACAGTCGTTTTTGGACTTTGAGGGGGCAAGGATTATGTATTTTGCTCACAATGATAAACTCTCCCAACAGTTGTTTGACGACAATGTGACTTGGCAATTGATGAGTGATAATGATGTTGAAGAGATACGACTACAGGCCATTGAAGCGGGACGCTGTGAGGGGCGTTATGAAGAACGAATGGAGATAGGGCAAAAGTTATTGGCCCACTTCGATGACCAGATGGTATCAGACTTGACGGGATTGTCACTTGACGTTGTTGTTCGGTTAAGGGAAAACAGTCATAAAGCTAGTTGATGTTCCAGGACCTGAAGAGTGACAGTTTGTAGGAATCGATGATAGATGAACTGTTAAAGTCTATTCCTGGTTATGAAGTTGAAAGCCTTCTCGGCAAGGGAGGCATGGGAGCAGTAGTTCTCGCCAAAAGAAGCGCAGATGGTCTTGCTGTTGCTATCAAACTCGCTCTCACGGATCAGGAAAATACATCTCAGCTCATTGGTCGCGCAAAGCGTGAAATGAATACGGCTAAAAATTTCGCTCATCCTTATCTACCAAAGATAATTGATGGTGGAGTTGTAGGTGACAACTACATTTACATCGTCATGGAGCGATTGGTTGGTATGGATCTAGAGGAGACGATTTTAAAGGGCAAGGTTCCAGTTCAAAGAGCCACAAAAAGCCTTATTCATATGTCTGAAGCGCTGTCCTACATACATGCCCGAGATCTTTTGCACCGAGACATCAAACCTTCGAATATTTTTTTGCATGAGTCAGGGCGAACGATACTACTCGATTTTGGTTTGGTCCTCGATCCATATTCAACAAGAATGACTGACACAAATAACATAGTTGGTACTCTAAATTTCATGTCACCTGAGCAACTCAGAAGAGAGCCCCTAACTGCCAGATCAGATATTTATAGCCTTGGTTTGACCTTCTATTATGCTCTCTCAGGTGTGATGCCATACAATCAAGAGCATGCCTTGAGATTAGCCGTTGGTGTGCGTTTACCAAAGATTAAAGAGCTTTGTCTCGTTGAGCCCAGTGTGCCCAAAGAGCTTTCTAAAGTCGTTATGCGTTGTTTGGAATTGAAGCCAAAAAATAGGTTTAAAAGCGCTGATGATTTAAAAGCTGCACTGACCGTATGTCTGAATGGTGAATTCCGCTCACCTAAGGTATATGAACTTAAATCCAAATCAGGCAAAGCCTCGAAGAACACAAGTAAGAACCATATTGTGCCTTTTTTATTTCTTTCATTACTTATTTTTGCGTTGCTGGCATTCAAAGTCTTTCATCCATGGGAAAAGGATGGCGAGAGGGTAACAACCGTTTACTCCAAGGGTAGAGTTTTGGCTGAATTGTCGCGGTTATCTTCTGGTTCGTGGCCACCATCAAGAATGGAATTTCAAAATCTTGCGCCACTTCTTTCTCGAGTTGGTCTGACGAAAAAAGTTGAGGCCAAGGACAACAGATATCCTGAGTTGGAAGCACTCTTTTTTCTAGCAGATACTCTGGAAAAACAAAAGAGCTACGACAAACATTTGGATTGTCTTCTTTTGGCTCTTCGTTGGTGTGGTCCCTTCGAGATATATGACGGTGCATTGATAATTGATCAAGTTTTCAGAAGTGCCATTTCTTACGATAGGAGCGAGATGGCCATTGAGAAGCTCGATGAACTAGTAAGCACTGCAAGTTCTATTCGAGTCAAAAGAAGTTTGCTGTTTTGGATAGCGAGGCTGCAAACTAAGCACTACAGCAAGATAAATGCTCCTAATGAACTTTTCGAGGACGTAGAAACGCTTCTTAAGACTTTTTACTCTGAGGAAGGACCTGTAATCGAAAAACCTGTTGTGATAAGGGCACTTTTTGAAAACTATCTCTTTATAGAAAAAGAAGATACAGCGCTCAAAGTATTGGATTTCATAAAAGAAGTGGAAAAAGGGCACATGATTTGCTCGTCTCAGCAACGGTTCGGATTGATTGCATTAGCAGCAGTCTTAGTGAGAAAGCAAGGCTCTGGTGTTCATCAGCGAGGAGAACGTGAGTTCTTGCTAGAGGCACGTAGATTGGCAAACAGAGCACTGTCCATGCACAGAAGCAAAAGCCTTGATTACAAGGTTTATGACAGAATAATGCTTGCCAATTTTTTTATTGGCGAAGGAATACCTGGCAAAGCCGTCGAAGTGATCGACTTTGTCGACCCAGTGAAGTTGGATGTTCGAGATAGATATCATTATCACAGATGCAGAGCTGAAGTTTTTCGTTTAATGGGCAAAAACAAAGAGGCAATAAACGAACTAAAATTGGCCCGAAACAATGCCTTCAATAAGAGACATGGAAGAAAAGTAATGAGCCGGCTGAAGCTTGTAGAACAGTTCGAAGAGGTCATGAGGAAGTAAGAAGAGATACCCTATCAAGGCTTTAGTTTCCATATCAAAACTCGACTATCCATGCCAAAAGAGGCGAAGTGTCGTTCTGTCGGTGATACAGCAAGGTGCCAGATTATTCCTCCATGATCACGATAGCTACGTTTGACCTTTTTCGATAAGGGATCCCAAAGTCGGACTAAGGTGTCATAACCGCCAGATAACAAAAGTCCTGATGTTGGAAAGGCCGCAAGTGTCTGTAGTTTTGTGCCTGTGGCAGGTAATGAGTTGACAAGCTGGCCAGTACGCCAATTCCAGCATTCAATTGTACCCTTGTCCGAAGTGGAACAAAGAAGGTCATTTGAGAAACACAGAGCGGTGATTGTCCCATCGCTCTGTGTTATTGTGCTCAAGTGTTTTTTGCTCTCGATGTCCCAAATCATGATTTTACCGTCAGATCCCCCTGTGGCCAAAACATCTTCATTGCTGGAACAGACGATGGCAGTCACAGAGCTCTTATGTCCTAATAGTTCTTTGACAATGCTTCCGTCCTTTGTTGCACAAAGGTAGCTCACTGGCACGCTTCCAACTTCCGTGGAGGTGCAAAAAACTAAGTATTTCCCTGTACGGGATAGAGCCATTGAGAAGACGAAGTTGTTGCCAACTGCCGTTTTGATTGGTGATAGTTCTTTTTTGTTACGTATGTTCCATCGTCTAACGCCCTTGGTTGTTGCCGCGAATATTTGCTGGCCATTGGACGAATATTCCAATGAAGATACGCTGTCGTTTGCCAAAACTAGGCCGCCAAGCCACTTCTTTGTAGATATGGACCAGAAGTGAATCCCTCCTTTACTCCCACCGGAATATGTAGCCAGTGTGGAGCCGTCAGGTGAGAACGCTAAGGCTCCTGTTGTCGTCTCCTGGGGAAACTCACAATAAATGAGTGGGGATAGTGGCCGATTGAGTTTGATACCTTTAGGGGGCTCTAGTTCATAAGCTTGCTTCTTTTCATAACCCCAAACTCGTTCAAAGGAGAGGTTCTCCTTTGCCTTTTTCCTGAGCAGATCTGCTTCCAGCTCTTTCCCCATTGCCTGAAGGACCAAGGCCAGTTCCTTTTGTAGGGCAGCAGTTTGCGAAGAATGTGCACGATTGGAAACGATAGACAAGGTTTCGTTGTAAGCAGCTTCAGCCTCTGTTAGTTTGTCGCAACGAAAGAGCACTTTTGCATACCTACTTAGGGCCCAACCATACTCTTGTGAGTTTTTGCCGAGCCTGATTTCTTTGATTTGCATAAACCGCGTCGATAGGCGAATTGCGAGATGTTTCTTGTTCAGATTCAAGGCAATATCAGAGAGCTTTGAGAGAACGTATTCATACATTATCCAGTCGCTGACTTCGTTGTGTTTTAACTTCAGTCCGAGCCAGCTCTTCTTGGGGGCTCTCCACGTATCAAATATCTTGCGAATGTCGAGCTCTTTTTCCCAAGCCTTTCTTGCTTGCGAATAGAACTGATAAGCTTTTCCTGGAAGTTTAGCTTTTAATTGCAGGTCCCCCAATAAGGTGCTGGACTTGGCAATTTTTTTATTGTCTTTTTCCTTTTTTGCCCTGGAAAGAGCATCCCACAGGTGTTGCCAAGCCAGGTCTGTGTTACCGCTCTCGAAGAATTGGCAGCCAAGGTCGTAGTGTTCTTTCCACGACATCGCATAGCTAGTTGCGGCAAAACACAGAGTTATTACTGCGAGCTGAATCAGCTTTTTCATTGATACTTCCTTCATTTTTTGACCAGTTGCACTAAGGATATAATGGATGGAAGTCTTTGCGTGAAGTCAACTTCTAGAAAATATGAGGGATAATGAAAGACACAAACAAGACGTCAGGAAAACAGAAGGATTCTAACTATCTGATTCCGCTTGGCATAATGATTTTTTTGCTGCTCTTGTCCTTGATTTTTGTCCCTGGTTTTATGAAGGCGCGAGAGCGAGCCAATGAGCGAGCTTGTTACAACAATCAGAAGACAATTGCCGGTGCCATCGAAATTTATGAGGAGGCAAACAATACAGAAATCAAAGCCATTGATGTGGATCTCTTCAGACGACTAAAAGAGGAGAAAATTCTCAAAAAGTTGCCAACTAAGGTCTGTGCTGACTGTAAAACGAATCTCAATTATGCCTTAGTTGGTAAAAAGGTGTTTTGCATTAATCACGGTTCCATACAGGGATTAAAGGGGAACTCAGGTAAACCTCCTCGTCGAGAGCTAGTTTTGGCTGGAGTCAAAGATGAAGCTCTCATAAAAAGATCTGCTGCTAAATTCGGAGATTCTTGGTTCTCCCGTTTCTTCTTCATTACAGCTCCACTTGCTTGGCTCATTTGTATAGTGCTTTTTGTGTTGGAAGTGCTACGTCTCGTTTATAAAAAGGGAAAGGCTGTTCACAATTACATAGCTACAGGTGAAGAGTAAACAATACATGAAGTTTGACCTGTTGACCCATTTGTAGTGATAAGAAATTGAGTACGCAATTCCTGCAATTCGTGATTGTGTATAAAGGGTAAAACTGTCTCGTAAATTAAACATAGTTCCGACTGTTATAGCCTGAAGTGTACTTTACAAGCGGATTTTCTGCTATTGGCGTTATGTTTGCTAATCTCCTCTCAAGAAGCGATTAAAGAGCCTTTTCGAACAGGGGAGATAGAGCAAATGAGTATGCAAGTGAAGTGTCCAGTGTGTTCAACGGCCATTCTTGGCAGGGTCAAGTATTGTGAGTGTTGTGAAACTCCCCATCATTCAGAATGCTGGGACTATTGTGAGGGCTGCGCTGTTTTTGGCTGCCAGTTGACTGTGAGGAGAACCCGAAGGCAAGCAAGTAGTGCATTGTTTGGTAGGTTGGAACAGGCACTTCGCTATTGGATTTTGTTTCAAGAATTCAATGCATTAGCGTTGTTAATGCTCGCAGCTTCATTCATATGGTTTGCCCTGTCAATCATAGGTAGTCTATCTCTGTCCCTCATACCGTCTCGTCAGCTCATGGATCTAATCTTTGGTATTGTAGCTATCAGCACTAGTTCATCAATAGCATTCGTACTCATATCTGGGATAGTTGGTTGGATATCATATATATACAAGAGTCATTATTATGAGAGAGTCAGTTCAATTCTTGGTCGGTACACTCCAGCTCATAGCAAGGAGCCCAGTGTTCTGATTGATCGGTTGGAAATGACAGAAGGTGACCAACAGATAGTGAGAATGTCACTGAACTGGTGGCCTGTTTTGCGCTCGATATGTCATTTTTGTGTTCCCATAGCCATCTGTTCTGTTGCTCTCAGAATGTTTGATGTGGGTTACTCGTTAGACCAGTTTTCTTTGTTTGCCTTGCTCATAACTATTCCTCTTCTCCTAGGCGGACTAGCATTTTCCTATGGACGCCAGCATATTTTGATTTTCGCCAGTCTCCAAAGCAGATTTCTTGCTTCATTCAAAGATGATGTTGCTCTCTAGTTGTTCTTTGTTAACCATTGAGCGAACACACTTTTGACTAGTATCTTGTTTTTATGGGACATAATGAGCAGGTAAAAGCTTTGCAACGGCCGCAATTCCACAAGCGGATTGCTTTACTCGAGAGTTGACTCATGTCTGAATGCAAGTTACCAAAGTCTCTAAGTTGTTTTTCACTTGCGCGCCATGAGGGAGAATACGAAACTTGGCCATTAGAGACAGAGTTGTATTTCAATGGCCAGCCAACATGCACAGAGGTGCCAGGTTATGTCCTCGAAGCTCAATACTCTTTAGACAATGGTTTTTTATTGGTGACAACATGGGATTGTCCTTATGAAGAGATGGCCACCTTCATCTTGCTTGATGAAGACCTTGAGCTGTTATCAAGAACGGATTTAGGTGTTTGTCAGGCCACTGGAGATTTCAAGGATGCACAGTGGCTCGATGGAAAAAAACTTACATTCCGTTTTTTCAACGAGGAAAAATGGCAGCTAACGATTATGGGCAAAAAAGAGGGACGAGATTTAGTCTTGGCCAAGATTGATTGACTAGCTCGTGCGGATTTAAGACGAGAGTGCAGCCTCAACAATTGATAACAACCATTTGAGCTCGTCTTCATCAAGCCACCAGCCAAATGAAATTATCTTATTGTCACTCCTGGCTACAATTGCACGGGAGCCAGGAAGAACCTCTCCATCCATGTCTTTGTGTATAGGGCCATCCACTCTTAGTTCCTCGATTTTGCTAGCATCGAGAACGTCGACTCTTGTGTAGAAAGAAAAATTGGTAACAATCACCATTTTGGTTGGTGACACTTCGACTTCTGTCGTTGCCAAGGCACTGTAAAGAGCAACAGCAAACATCGCCAGCGAAAAGGCTGCGCCAACTATGAAAAATAGCACAGGAGGCAATGTTGCGCCCTTTGACAGGATTCTGGGTAATACAAAGGCCATTGGTACAACAGCGGAAACCGCTCCAATTCCCATCAACATGATGTGACCAGGTTTTATGCCAGCTGCTGGTATTTGGATTTTGTGGGTTTGGCCAAGCTGGGTGTGGACACACTCTGCACCAGGAGGTTTAGCGATAATGTTTATGGGGTTTCCTGCTGCAGACAAGTTCTCACGCACTGATTGGTTTAGGGTCCCAGCTTCTCTTATGACCTCTTCAAAAGAGGTCTTGTCTTTCATCGGCAAATTGAGAAAGGTTCCAATTTCCTCTGCAATGGAGCGACTTTCAAAGGGATCTCGAGAGGAATCTATTCTAATTGGATGGGGAAGAGAACCTTCTAGAGTAACAGGATAATAAGCGTGGCGTTGATGCCTATTGCCGGCTGTTTCGCAGGAAAGTGTGACCATTTGAACATCTGAGATTTTGTATTCCATGGTCAAACCAATACCAAGGATTCCCCACCAAGTGGTTATCTTGCCTGTGTTTTTATCAATGGTTTTTGAGGAACCACTAAAAACGAGCAATATGCCAACTAGTGCAAAACATCCGCCGAAAGGAAGAGCAAAAATGTCTGGCACCAAATTACCCTCAGCAACATAAGGATGTCCGAGTACTATTAGTCCAACGAACAAAAACGGAAGACCGAACAACATGGTCACCATGTCATCGCTATTGTACTCGAGCTTATTGGGATCACTGTTTGGTACCTTGGCCATTGGGCTCCTTCGTTGTATAACGACACAAAATGCCTTGTCAGACAGTATTACAACAAATCTTTCAAATTGCCACACAGCAGTTATTGATAATTTTCTAATATGTAGTAGCCTGTTTACGTCCTAGTGGTACCAATGGACAGAGGGGCCGGGAAGGTTGATTGTTGTGAAGAAGAACTTTGTTGTCGTCATTGCGTATTTCCTTGTGTTGACGTCCTCTGCAATGTGTCAAACAAGACTACTATCGATAAGTGAGAAGGACCGGGCGAAGCTTCCCAAAGAAGCTCTAGAACACGTAAAAAGGGCTGAGCAGCTATTCGCCAAGGCTGTTTATCACCTCCATTTGGCTGAGGAGTTGGCACCTGGTCTATCTGAAGGAAACAAACCAAATAGAATTATTCGCTCCAGAACACCTAGGTTGGAACCTAGAAGAAGGAT
Organism: uncultured bacterium; assembly: GCA_964643655.1. Classification (GTDB taxonomy): domain Bacteria; phylum Muiribacteriota; class UBA6191; order CAZXTJ01; family CAZXTJ01; genus CAZXTJ01. The sequence goes on along the minus strand of CAZXTJ010000117.1, from coordinate 2,377 downwards.
GAGCCGTTCTAGAAATCGTTCGAATTCAAAGGCTGATGAAGAGCGACGTAAGCTAGACAAAAACTACGATAGAGCCAAAAAGGGATCGAAAGTTCTCAAATGGGGCTTGAAGGTACTGAGCAAAATTCCTGTGGTAAAAAAGTTTGTTCCCAAAGGAGCAGGACAAGCAGCTGACGCTGCTGACAAAGTTGGTTCCAAAATTACTGCACCGAAAGATGGTATGGCCAATATCAATGGTGAACTCAAGGTCTGGAACAAAAAGAAACAACGGTGGGAAGACTTTTGAGAAACTCATTTTATGAAAAATGGTGACAAACTTCATATCGGCAACGGTCCTTTCAAAGGTTTTGAGGGGAAGCTTCTACGACAAGAGGGTGACAATCTGTTCGTAGAAGTCGTCGCCTTTGGCAGAAAAATCGAGATAACCATTTCTCCTCTAGATATTGAAGACTCAAAAAGAGCAGCAGAACGAGATGCCCTTTGTTGGCGTCGTCGCTTGGCTGAGGAATGGTGGTCAAAACGTTGCTCAGAAGAAGAAGCTCCTAAAGCAGCATAGAAAAGAAAGCTGCTGAACAGGTGTGGCGTTATCCAGCCGGTGTAATGGACTGGTTTGACTCTGCATTCGAGAAATGGACGTTGATGGATGGATTGGATCATCGTCTCTATTTCAGATACCGCCCAGCTCCACCTGAGTTCATATGTGTCATGACTGGCGATAGTGATGGCTTGAACTACGGGCTTTGGTACGAAGATCCCAATGAAGAGGCTCTATGTGTTGCCAGTTTTTATGCTCGTGATGATGCCTCTATTGGTTACTGCGGCCATACTATTTTGGAAGCCTACCGTTTAGAGCTAGAGCGTTCGTATGAATGCGCTGAAAACGATGAAGAGCTGGCTGAGTTCGAAGTCCTCGAAAAGCTTGCATTACTCGATGAGTTGCGTATGGCTTTGGTCTTTTTCGAAACTGGCGAACGTACAGAAGTAAGCTCTGAGTATGAAAATAAATATGGTCGCACGAACTTTCAACAGGAACGGTATCCAACGCTTGACGGTTTTGGTGTAAAAGTCGATGGTGATGTTTCTTGGAGCAAGATTTTTCCGAAACGTCCCAAATGTGAGTACGATCTTTACGTTTTGGTCAAAGACAATGACAAACTAGTAGAAAAATGGATTATCAATGTTCGCAAAGAGCTGAAGAAAGGGAATCCTTATCCAGCTCTGGTTCTCGGTCGCGATTTACATGCAAGCTGGGGTAAGAAAGAATACCAACCGATTGCTCTTGAGCTAATGGTGAGCGCTTATGAAGCACTGGGACGTCAAGCTCTGGCAGAAATTGCCAAAGTTCATCACGAGCACAGGGACATGAAGAGTGTTGAGGTTTATCGAAGATAAACTATCACAGGGCTTAACGAATCAGCGAGATACGGCAGCCATGGAAACTCCATCGTTCGTAATCATTTTTTGTTGTCCCAAAAACCATGAGCTGCATTTTTTGTCCATTTGTGCCATCAAAGACGATTACGGGTTTGCTGTTACCTGTGAATGTTGCCTCTTGACCACCACATCCGGAAATGCGGTACTTCTGTCCACCAGATAGGGACAATTCGACGAGGTAGCGGCCTTTGAGCAATGGTTTGAAATAAATGTTCAGCAATTTATTGTCACTGCTAGGTATTAAATGTTCCTGTGATTTAAATCCAGCAACAGCGTTAGGGCCAGTGCAAACGTAGGAGGGGTTTGCATAATCGACATGAGCTGGACCATCAACTGGTCTTGAAGGGGTAAGGGTGTATGTTTTCTTCAGATCGATTGTTTTGCCCAAGCGATTTTTGCTCACGAGTTGTTTTTTGTTGATAGTCGGAAGGAAAGAAAGACGGCCCCTGAACTTGGGTGTTATAACAGTCTTTTTTAGTCCTCCCTTAAAAATGGGAAGTTTCTGATTAACTCGTACTCTGCGCTTGAGCCTAATTGGTTTTGCGGCAAAACAAGTAGAAGTAAGAAGAAGTACAGTTGCTGTTACCAACAGCTTGTTTACTTTCAAATTCATTGGGTCCTCCATTTAGTTGATAAAGCTATTCTGAGATGTGACTAAGGGTTGGTTGCACTTTGCAATAAAGTGTTACGAGGATTCTAGGAAAAATTCAATGAGAGCTGAAGCTCACATATGTAATTTTCACATCTACACTATTTTGCTGCTGTTAGAAGCTCTATGATTATGGAGTGCTGCTCGCCACTTTGCGAAAACCTGTGGAAGTTCACTGAGCCCAAGACAGGGAGTTTTATCCCGCGGCCAATGTCACTTCCTTTTGTTTTTTCTGGCATTTCTATTTTGGCGAATTGAAGGGGTGTTAGCTGCGAGCAGTCTTTAACTCCTACT
>CAZXTJ010000116.1:0-15672 GCA_964643655.1 uncultured bacterium | reverse complement strand
GACTTAACATTGAGTACCGCGCTCTGCTTAATCTATGGAACGACATTCTTGTTCGTTCCTCAACTCTTTCGTGCCTTTTTAGCAACAGCTGCAGTGACAGCTCTGCTTTCAATTTATCTGTTCCAAAAACGATTTCATTTGGGTCTATTCGGGCTTTTCTTTCTGTCATTGCGAGTAATCCCATCGGCACAGTTTTATTTGGGATACCCCCTAAGGCTATTGGTAGGAGCTTTCTCTGCCTTGCTGTTGAGGGTGATGGGTTTTTCTGTAACGAGAGAGGGAGTTGGACTCTTATGGCCTGGGGGGCGAGTCATGGTCGACGCTCCCTGCAGCGGTATTCAAATGCTGTGGGCAGGCCTTCTATTGGTTTTTACATTTGCATGCTTTTTCAAACTGAATAACAAGACAACATTGAAATTACTCTGTACCTCTGTTGGTGCACTTGTCTGTGGCAACGTTGTTCGTACTACCGCCCTGTCTCTCGTTGAGATGAGAAGTCTTGCTCACATATCTTGGCTACATCAACTCGTAGGTGCCCTCTCTTACCTCATTACGACTCTGCTCATTTGGTGCATGGCAACGAGACTGGAGCAAAGTCAATGAAATGGCAACTCACTTTATTTGTTTTTAGTTGTTTTCTGGCAGCTCTCATTCCACTAGGCGAGCAAAAGAGTGACTCACCAAAAAACTTTGAGTTCCCTGGTTGGCCAACGCATCTCTTTAATGAGAAGTTGACTCAAGAACCCCTTCATCCGCTGGAAGCATCCCTAGCCAAAAAGATTCCCGGCTTGATGGCTCGCTTCCGCCTGGGCAACAAATCTGTTCTAATCTTGTGGCTCACAGAACCAACTCGTTTATTACATCCGCGCGAACACTGCCTTCGTGCTGCAGGATATGAAGTAAAACTAACAGGTGGTTGGACAGATCAAGATGGACATCGTTGGGGGACACTGCAAGCACAAGGACTGGGAAAGAAACTCAGAGTTCTGGAACGGACCCATGACAGTAATGGGAACAGTTACCCTGATCCATCGTCCTGGTATTGGTCAGCACTCTGGGGAAAAACGACAGGTCCCTGGTGGCATATCTCGCTAGACGAGACTATCGCCAATCACGGTCATCATTAAAAGCTGTAAGGTTTTTCTCCTTCAACTTCGCCTCGCGCAAGTCAATGAAGTTCGAACAAGCTTTTGGTACTTTTCTGCTCAAGACATTGTCGGAATAAACACGAGCCAAACCATCTTTGACAGAAAGGAAAAACTTGGCACCGCGACCATCCTTGAAAGGCCCTTCAACTGGAATCTTGGCTCTAGTGCTCAGCAAATGAGGACGACCATATGAATATACTTCCATTCCACCGTCCACTCGCTTCAACAGATCTTCTAGTGCTTTGTCATCGAGCTCTATCCAAGCTGTAGCTGCCTGGACACCACTTTCGGACAAGAGGGCAACGGCTTGCGAGTTTGCCACTGGCAATGGGTAGGTAACAGACACCTGGCAATCAGGAAAACTCTTCAAAAGCTCCAAACCAAAAATTGAAGAAGCTCTAAAACGCCTCATGCCTTTTGCATATGCTTCCTTCAACTCTTTTTGTAAATCATCGAGTTTGGGTTCAGGACAGAAATCTAGCAAAAGATATTCGTCTCCAGAAAGGTCAGCAGAAAGACTAATGGAACCCTTTACTGGATTACTCTTTTTGTTTCTGAGACAAACCACTGTTTCCCGTTCTTTGCGACCAAGCTCCACAGCTTCGGCCAACAAAAGCTTGGCTTGCTGACTGCCTAATTTACCGGCTGATTGGAAATCCTTTTCAATGTAGACACTCATAAACCACTGCCAAAAACGTTGCCTCAGCTGCCGCAACTCCTTGTGTCGCAAAAAGAGTTCGCCTTGTATTTCGATTGCCACATTGCCTGCAATAAACTCTTTATCGCCGCCTTTGCGAAACTCTTCCTCAACTTGCTCCTTAGAAAGTGCATGGCGTTGAGCCAAAGGTATTTCGCTGTCATCTCGCCACTTATCGCCTACACCTGCTACTGTTCCAATGGTGCCGCTTGCACTCAACTCGAGAGATAAATCAATGACTGTGAGTTCATCAAAATCTGCAGGTAACTCACGAACTTTGGCAGCTCGACCAATCAAAAATACACGATCACCATTACCAACAGGTTTGTCACAAAAGATGAATGGACGTTCCTTTGCCTGAGCTGACGAGATTGGTTTACGCCCCAAGCTCATTTTGGTCACCGTAATCGAGGGACCTTCATCACCACTTTGCGGCTGTATTCTAATTCTGTCACCGACCTTAAAGGGTCTCGACAACTTGACTTCAAAACCATTGTTTTTGCTTCTTGTTACTTGACCACAGAGAAGACCTGCTACACCTAGAGATTCATGTTGCACTACGTCATTTGGCCTTTTCGCATCATAAAAGCCATGTGACCACTTTCGACCCAAGGATTGGGCGAGAGTCTTCTTGATTTCGTTCAGTTTGCCTCGCCTGTCGCGAGGACTCAAATCGAGCATACGTCTATATGCTGTTACAACAGACTCCACATAATCTTCCTTGCGTAACCTGCCCTCAATTTTGATGGCTGCTACGCCTGCTTTTTCAAAGTCAGTCAACAAATCGAGCGTATACAGGTCTCTAGTAGAGAAGAAAAAGCCATTGCCACCCTTGGCGAAAAAACGGCGACGGCAAGGTTGTTTGCAGCGTCCACGATTTCCAGACCAGCCACCCATCCAAGAGGAAAATAAACAAACTCCAGAAAGAGAACAGCAGAGAGCACCGTGACCAAAAGCCTCAACCTCGATGGGCGAGTTGGCAATAGTCTGCTTCAACTCTGACATGGTCAGTTGACGCTCGAGAATGACCCTCTCTACACCAAGGCCTGCCAGAAATTTGACTCCGGCACTATTGTGTATGGCCATTTGTGTAGAAGCATGAATGGGTAAACAAGGGAAACAGCGGTTGATCAAACGCAGCAAACCAAGGTCCTGCACGATGATGGCATGAGGCCTAATGTCAGCAACAATGTGAAGCACATCTACAATCTCACTCAACTCTTGCTCTTTGAGCAAAGTGTTCAAGGTAAGGTAGACCTTTTTACCTTTTTTACGGGCATAAGAGACGAGCTCACCAAAAGAGTCGTAATCAAAATTGTCGCCACGCTCACGGGCATTGAATTTCTGCAATCCAGCATAAATAGAGTCAGCACCACACTCGAAAGCAGTAAGGGCAGTTGATATATTGCTAGCCGGGGCCAAGAGTTCCATTGTTTTTTTCTTCATAGTGGCAGCATGGTAACAGCCAAGGGCTTTACATGCTTTTAATATTTGTTTGAACCCCTTCCATTTGTCCTCGTCACAGAAGTGAAAACAAAAGAAGGGATCTTCTCAATGGGTCACAAAATCTACAGTCTTTCTTTCGAGCGTGTTCTCACAGCTATCATCCTTGGGGTATTCATTGGTTCGGCAATTGGCTACTTTGGTCCAACTTTGACCCAAAAGCCGCCTGAGAGTAACTACAAAGCCAACAAGGAATTCGAGCAGGCCTATGGAGCTTTGTCATCTGAACAGACAAACCTATATCCGTCACGCCCAAATCTATACTGCTCTCTACATACCATTACAGGCAAAGTAACTGGACCTGTTGCGACCTTGTCTTACCACTCCATCTTCGTTAACAGGACAAGGCGAAATAGAGAAATCAGTGATGAGATAACCGCCCCTCTAAGTAGCGTAATCCATGACTTCTCCATTACAGAAAGAGGAGTTTGGTACAAGGCCAAAGTCAAAGCAAAGACTGCTGCTCGAAGGGATTACGACAGGCAAAGAAGGGCGAGTATTGATCCAGGTCTTCTTGAGTTTGTGTCTGACGGTAATTACAAGTTCAACCTTTTTCCAATCTTGCCTGACAGAACACCCAAACAGGCCAAATTCAAAGTAGAGAGCGTCCTATCGCCCAACGAGGGGAACAAGGTCCGCCTGCCACTATGGAAATGTTATGTACCCAATGAACAGATAAATGTGAATATTGAGATCTACGAACCTAGAAAAATCTCCCAATGGCATTTGCCAGAAGGCATAGTTGCCCGCAAAATATCAAAACACAGCTTCATACTCTCTGGCTCCTTGAGTAGAGTCCCCTCCTACGCAAAAAATCTCGAGGTTTCATGGACCCTAGCTACTCCTAAAGAGACCACTGTATTTAGCTGCAAAAATGTTGGGTACATCATTCAACGAAAGAATGTTTCTGCTGGAGACAAAAAGATCACAGTATCTATTGTGGCTTCAGATCCTGAGCTCAGAGGAGTAATCGGAAAACTAATCCCAAGAGACTCCAAATTCGCAGCTCAAAAAGCAATCGATGTAATCCTCCCCTCAGATGGTGCTTTTGCCATTGATGTAGAAGAAGAGACCTTTGTCCGTCTTGGAGCCATGGCCAAGATAATGCGGCTGCACCACTCACCCAAGCTTGCTGATAGAAAGATAGAAATGGCCAAACTGGCTGATTCTCACAAGATTGTCAGTCCACTCTCGTCTTTATACGCAAAACCTGGACTTATATTTAATGATTCACTTCAGACCATTTGCAATGAAAAACTCTCAGAACCCCGTACATTGAGTTACAAAACAAAACCATTCAAGGGAGGAAGCTCCTTCACAAGAAGTGCTTTACCTGTCACATCCATACCAATATTTACTGGTTTTAGAAAAGCTCGAGAGCGAGCAAACGAACGTGCCTGTTTCGCAAATCAGAAAACAATTGCCGGTGCTATCGAAATGTACAATTTAGACAATAATACATATATTGGCTATGGTGGAACTCGAGCACCTCTTCGCACTCTCGAACAAAATGAAGCTTCAGTCTCTTCTCTGTTTCATGGCAACTCAGGAGTCTTGGCTGAGGCCATCCATAATCACCAACTCACCTTTGGACAAAAGAAAGCAGAGCTCGAGGACAATAAGCGAGTTGGTTTGTTGGCACCCCACTTCAACATCCTTCGCAAACAAGGTTACCTCCAGACCATTCCAGACTGCCCTGGAGCTGGTGACAACTCCTGCGCAAACTACATCCTCATTGACGGAAACCTGTTCTGCCTGCGCCATGGCTTCATTTCGTCGCCATGCAGCCCTCTCGCTTCCCCAAGAGAACAACTCCAAGAAATCGGCATAAAAGACAAGCTACTTCTCTCTTTTGCCTCACCAGACTACCTAGGCAACCGCTCACGGGGAAGCTGCTCCTTTGAGTTAGAACTTCTACCAGCATTCATCTTGTTGCTCCTCATGTGGTTCCGTGGTAATCGCCGCCATAAGCGTTATGAAACAGCTGGTTTTTTGAGTGGTCTATTTCCAGCCTTTTTACTGGCTACGACCTACGTACGCACTCTATATGTAGGGTCAATCATTCACATCGTTTTCCCAGTGACCATCATTTACATGACCTATGACTTCCTAAGAGACTGAAAATCCAGCCCAAAAGGGGTAAAATAGCCAAGAACATTAGTATTGGCTGAAACTAAATGGGTTCCGTTCTTGTTATCGAGGCCAGTGGCCTTCTCTGCCAGCTCATTGGCAGCTCACCTGCTCGCCGGGATTTGACAATACTCGGCGCGAGGTCTTTTCAGGCTGCCGTCAATTCCATCCAGAGTGAGACACCTGTGCTAATTCTGGTAGACATGGACCTGCCTGGCAAACTCAACGTCGAAAAAGCCTGCAAACTGATCAAGAAGGTGCCTCGTTGTAAAAACGTGCCAATGTACCTCATTGGCGCTGAAAACGCTGGTCTGCAGAGCAAAGTCGTAGAGGTGGGAGCCCAGGGGTTTTTTGCAAAACCTGTTAGTCCTGCTCGATTTCTACAATGGTTCCAGACCCTTCCAGCTTTATCGGCTGCGCCGCCAGCCCCCATAGCAAAGGCCGCTCCTTCAGCGCCTCCACCACAACCAGTGGCACCACCTCCTCAGCCAGTAGCGCCTCCTCCAGCCCCCCCGGCGACTGTTCAAGCTCCACCTCCAGTAGTGGAAGCACCAGCTCCCATTATTCAACCAGAAATCCCAACTCCTGGGGCTGATGTAGATTCAGAGGAGCCACCGAAACTCGTCTTGCTCGTAGATGGTGGAACGACTGTTCTCGAGTTGCTGCGTGCAGCTGAGGTTTACAAATACTGTGGAATTATTGCCGCAGGTTCTGCTCAAGAAGCCGGAGTTTTGTTAAAGGCTTTTGAACCTACAGCCGTATTCATCGAGGCCGAACTGCCCGATCTTCGTGGAGAGGCTCTATGCAGATTCCTCAAGTCAGTGCCCGCTTACGAAAAAGTGCCTGTCTTTTTGATGTCCATTCACGACGAGGAGCACTTGGAGGAACCTGTATTCATGGTCGGAGCCGAAGGTTTTCTACGTAAACCTTTTAATGGTGACGACTTTGTCATGTTCCTCTACAGCAAGGGATTGGTTGCATTAGACAAAATCCAAGCAGCAGAACCCCCTCCACGGGAGGTTCCACCTGAACCTGAGTTGACGACTGCAGAGAGAATTTCTGCAGCTCTGGCTGCAGAGCATGATCCACCACCTGAGTTGGCACCGCCGCCGCCAATGGTTGTACCAACTGTCACCAACAATCCTTCTTTCCCAGTACAGCCCGTTGTTGTTGGAGCAACCTACGGTGGCAACGAAAACGTCATCGAAAAAATGCAAAGGCGTGCTGCTGCTGCCTCAACAACTTATGATTATTCTCATATGGCTGGCTCTGTTGGGCCTTTGGCATCAGTTCCCTTGTCCGGCAATTTGGCAGAGCAAGTGGAGACCATTCTTCAGTTTGGTAGAGAAAAAAGAGCTGACACAGTTCCCGTTCTGATACACATTTTATCTGGCGGCAATCCCGATCTCATCGGAGAAGCCTGCTGGTCCTTGGGAGAAATCGGCGACCGAAGAGCTGTCCCAGAACTGGTAATGATATTAAAACGGCCTGAAGCTTTCTGCGTTTTGAAAACTATCGAAGCTCTTGGCAAAATCGGCGATCCTTCTGCTGTTCCACATATTGTTGCCCGTGCTTCTGAGTGTGGTGATGAATTGAAACTAGCCATCGTGCGCGCCTTGACGAGAATTGGTGGCACCATGGCCTGCAAAGGGCTGGAAATACTCTCTCTCGATGACAACTTCGCCGTTGCCACAATGGCCGGCCAAGCCTTGAAAGCTATGAACTGATTTGTGCCAATTTTTTTCAAGTTTGCTGTAAGGTTCCTTCACCTTCCTTCGACTCAGTGGCAGCCTGTAGCACAAAGTGCTCAAAGCACTGGAAGGCTGGTGAGTCATATGAACAAATCTAAATATTTCACATTTCTCCTCGTTACTCTGCTTTTCTTTGTTTCTCTGTCTTCTGTCAGCGCTAAAGAAATCAAAATTCGCCAGAATCTGATTAGAGCCAACACTCTTCTCCGCCAAGGAGATGGATGGAGTGCCAAAATCCTCATAATAAGTACGACAAAAGGGCTCACTCCAGCACAATCTGGACTGGCTAAGAAGTTGAACAGAGTAGTCGTTCTCATTCAGCGTGAAAAAGAACTGCCTGCACGCGTACGCCTCGTCTCCATAATCAAATCTTTGTGAGGAAGGTGCGCGCCCCCTGAGTTTTTTAATCGAGTGGTCGGTTACCAGCCTGTGGGTAGCCGACCTCATCGCCTTTTCACTACTCCTCGAAAAGCATGGGCAAAAGACGTTCTATCCCAACTCCTCGAGAGGCTTTGATGAGCAAAGTGTCGCCAGTTTTTATCGCTCCTTTTAGCTCTTTGGCTATCTGAGGCAACTCCAGCAGAACCTTTGCAGTGGCTACATCAATTTTCACATCTTCGTAGACATGACCCAATAGATAGACCTGCTTTGCACCGAGTAGCTGGCAAGCCAACTTACCTACTTCTCTATGAGATCTATCCCTTGCCTCGCCAAGTTCCAACATCTCACCCAAAACAGCCCACACAGTTCCATCTTGTAGCGACAAATGTTTCAGTGCAGCTTCCATAGAGGCGGGATTTGCATTGTATCCATCGTTAATCACATGGACTCCGCCGTAATCCTTGGCTTGCATTCTTCCCCAGGCCGCTTTGCAACATTGTAGCGCTGAAGGAATGGCTGACCTTTCTGCACCTAGTTCAAGTGCAACGAGAACAGCAAAAAGAAAACTAGAAGCAAGGTGAACACCAGCGATGGGCAAACGAACCCTACCAAGTGAAGGAACTCCTTCAAGGCTGCCCAAGACGATATCGCCTTCTACATAATCTAGGCCCACATCAACATTGAGCAACTCAGCATCTAATCCACGAGCTTCGCCTTTTGTCGTCACGCCAACGTATTTGACCTTTCCGTCAAAACGACTGGCAATCTCCTTATGCCAAGGACAATCTCCGTTCAACAACAAAAGGCCATCCTTTTGCACATGTGCCAACAACTCTGACTTGGCATCGACAATGCGTTCAACAGTACCCATGGTCTCTAGATGGGCTTCGCCAATATTTGTAATTATGCCTATGCGAGGTTTGAGAATATGGGCAATAAAATCGATTTCGCCCAAGTTGGACATACCCAATTCAAAAACGCCATATTGGGCACCTGCAGGCATGGAAAGCAAACTGATGGGCAATCCCAAATGATTGTTGAAATTCCCACTTGTGGAATGTGTGTGACCAAAGAGTGCTTCCAAGACTGTTGCAACGACTTCTTTTGTTGTTGTTTTGCCATTGGTGCCAGTAATACCAATGAGGGGACAGTCCAATTCATTTCTGACAAAACGAGCCGCCTCTTGCAGAGCTTTTTCCGCTGATGGCACGACCAGAACATTCTTTTTGTTCTCACAATTTGCTGCTGCAAGGTCTTCAACAATGACAGCTCCTGCCCCAGCATCAAGTGCTTGAGCAGCAAAACGTTGGCCGTGAGTCTTTTCACCAGGGAGACCAACAAAAATTTGTCCAGTTGTTATCTTTCGGTTATCGATGACAACGCCTGTCAGTTCTCTCTCTTCTAGTCCGCCAGGAGTTTCGGCTCCGATTGCTCTAGCCAAAGCAGTAACATCAATTCTGATCGACACTATCGAGCTCCTTCACAACTCTGGCAGCTTCTTCATAGTCGTCAAAATCTATGACTTTTTCTCCGATGATTTGATAATCCTCGTGACCTTTACCAGCAATAACTATTATATCTTCTTTTTTGTTTTCTTGAATCGCTCTCTCAATGGCTTGACGTCTATCAGGGACAACTATGGCTTTCTTTCGACCATTATCAGCCATTCCACTCAAGATTCCATCAATAATCATCATAGGATCTTCACTGCGTGGATTATCGCTAGTGACGTAACATACATCAGCCAACTCAGAGGCGGTTTTACCCATCCGCGGCCTCTTGGTCTTGTCTCTATCTCCGCCGCAACCAAAGACCACAATTAGTCTACCGCCACTGGACTTTGCCATCTCTCTACAGCTCTCGAGAAGTTTGGTCATGGCATCTGAAGTGTGGGCATAATCGATGAAAACCTGACGAGTTTCCGACGGGACTCGCTGCAAACGTCCTTGCACAATGTCAGTAGAAGCTAGTCCATCGGCAATCGTCTTGGGAGTGAGCCCTAGACCAAAACCGACTGCTGCAGCTGCCAATGCATTGAGAACATTATGCCTTCCTGCTAGGCCCAAATCGACCCAACGATTTGTCATTGGCGAAGCCATGAAAAAACGAGAGCCATCGACTCGCACAGTAATCTCTGTAGCTCTCACATCACTCTTCAACGAAGTACCAAAAAGAAATGGAGGACCAGGGCAGGCCTCGACAAAGGAATCAGCATAGGGAGAATCTGCACAAACTACACCCACAAAAGGCATTCCGAACTGCAAGGCAGCTGGACCTGCTTCTTGGAAAAAGGCCAGCTTTGCCTGATGGTAAGTTTCGAAATCACCATGCGTTTCCATATGTTCTGGCGTGAGATTGGTGAAGACACCAACTCTAAATGGCAAGTTTGCTACTCGTCGCTGAACGACTCCTTGAGAGGATACTTCGAGAGCAAAATGGCGACAGCCTTCGCTCTCCAAATCTTTGAAGAGCTGCATTAAAAACAGAATATCTGGAGTTGTGTTTTCCAAACGAGTAACTGAGCCATTGGGACCGATGACACCGGTTGTGCCAACGGCTGCTGCTGCGTGGCCTGCTTTACAAAGTATGGATCTAATCAAATGAGTCGTCGTTGTTTTTCCATTGGTCCCAGTCACACCGACCAATGTCAGCTTCCGCAATAGCTCTCTATTCAAGTTGACTGCCACGTCAGCCATAGCTTGTCTAGCGTCCTCAACGACTAAAAGTTCACATCCTTCTGGCACAGCGACTTCACGCTCTGCGACAACGACTGGAGCCCCATTTTCAAATGCCTGGGTTGCATAATTTGCTCCGTCACTTTTAGCACCGGCTAGAGCAAAAAAAGCCACTCCCTCAGTCACCTGCCGTGAATGATTGGCTAGCCCAGTGATCTTTCGCTGACTACCATCGCCGACCTTACGGGCCGTAGGAAGTAGAGCCCGAAGTTCCGAGCATGTAACGTCGTTGCACTGCAGCATCGATTACCTTTCCGATGTCGCTCGAACCATCATCGAGTGACATTCCTGAATCTTCTTGCGTCTCTTCACCAATTCCAGCGGTTCCAGGCAATGGAGCCAAAGCTGCATCGAGGACACGAGCCACAGGATCATTGAGACTTTGGCCCTGATCCAAGGTCATCTCATCAGCTGCAACCACTGCAGTAGGTGCTACTACAGGTGTGACCATCTGCCCACGAAGAGGCTGTGTGACTACTTCTGGCAGCTTGTCACCACCAGTTGCTCTATCAGGAGGGACCCCCATGTACAGCAAAATGTTTGGCGCAATGTTCTGGAAAGCAGGGGCGGCAACGACACCACCTTGTATCTGATTGGAGTCTTCTGCCTTGGGTTCGTTTACGACGACATAAATCGTAACTGCAGGATTTTCTGCAGGAGCAAAACCTGCAAAGGAAACCACTTTTCGCCCCTGTTCCCCTCGCCCGAGTTTCTGAGAAGTGCCTGTTTTACCAGCAGCTGTATACTGCTCCAAAGAGCCGCGACGGCCAGTTCCATAGACGACGACTCTTTCCATCATACCAGCCATGGTTTTGGCAATGGATGAGCTAACGACACGTCGTTTGAACTCAACTTTTGGCTCACGAATGACTTTTTTTCTATCGTGAGACAGAATCTTCCTCACTATCTGAGGTTTGACTAGTGTTCCACCATTGGCAATAACTGAGACTGCCGATATCATCTGCATTCCCGTAACGCCAATTTCTTGCCCAATAGAAATGGAAGACGATGACAAACCCGACCAATCGCTAGGTAATCGCAAAAGGCCAACGGCTTCTCCAGGAAGCTCAACATCAGTCTTTTCACCAAAACCGAATTTACGAATGTAATAATAAAGGCTCTCAGGACCGACCAGACGCCCCACTTTTGCCATTACAGCATTGCATGATTTTTCTATGGCCTGCCGAATATTGATGGTGCCGTGAATGCTGGTACAGCCCATGGTCAAGCCATAGACTTTTACGAAACCAGGACAATGAAAAGAAGTCTCAGGAGTGACTCGTTTGTCCTCCAGAGCAGCCGAAGCTGTAACGACCTTGAAAACTGATCCTGGCTCGTAAATATCTGTAACCGCGCGATTTTTATAAGCCCAGCTTGGATAAGAGCCATATTGATTGGGATTGAATGTTGGCCTCACAGCACAAGCGAGGATTTCTCCACTTTTTGGTTCTTGAACGACAATGAAACAACTCTTGGGTTGCCATTTTTCAAAAATGGTTTGAGCTTCTTTTTCAGCCAAATGTTGAATTACGTCATCTATGGTCAGACAGAGGTTGTAACCACCTTCGGGAGGCCTGACAATGACAGTACTATTTGGTATTTCCAGTCCGCCAGGTCCGGACAAGACCAATTTGACTCCATCAATGGGAGCCAAAGTCTTTTCATGTTCGTACTCTATGCCTTCCAGTCCTTCTTCGTCTATACCTGCAAAACCCAACAGATTGGCGGCCAAGGTCCCTGATGGGTACTGCCTCTTGTCCTCCCGCTTGAACCCCAAACCTTTCAACTTCAGAGTTCGAATGGCTTCTGTCGTTTTTCTGTCCAGTTTTCGAGCCAACCAAACGAAGTGTTTTTTCTCCTGCAGTTTGAGCAATAGTTTGTCGCGTGCTCCCAAGCCCAATCCAGCAAGAGCATCTGCAACTGCTTCTGCATTGGTGACACGATGGGGATCGGCATAAAGAGAAAGCACTGGCACAGAGAGAGCCAACTTATTCAGATTCCTGTCAAAGATGGCCCCTCGTGAGCGATGAATTGAGCTTTGATAAGGACCATTGGGACCAAAACGTCCCCTATCAATGATTTGTAGCTGTACGAGACGGACTGACACTAGAAGGAACATCATAAAGAGAACAACTGCACTGGCAGCGACACGACGACGATGTGATTTGAGAATCATAACTTTTTCGCCACCCTCAACTTCGCCGAACGACTAGGTGGGTTTTCCCAAATCTCCATGTCACTTGCAGTTATTGGACGTTTGGTCAACAGCTCGAGCTTTGGCTTTTCACCGCAAATGCAAGTTGGTAAATCTTTTGGGCATTTACAGATGCCCAATCCCTTTTTAAAAAACCTCTTAACGAGCCTATCTTCTAGGGAATGAAAAGAGATAGCCATAAAAATTCCCTCAGAAGCAAGACACTCGAAGAGGTTGGGCAGGGCTCGTTCGATTATGCCCAGCTCGTCATTGACTGCAATACGTAGGGCCTGGAAAACCTGTGTAGCAGGATGCCTTCTGCGCTGTTTCACAAACTTCTGAGGAAGTACTTTAGTGACGAAAGAAGCCAAAGATGCTGTGTCTTCTGGTTTCTCCTTGGCAGCAACAATGGCCTGCGCCAGTGTCTTGGAAAATCTAAACTCACCATAAGTGGAAAATATACGCTGAAGCTCTTTTGCTGAGCTGTTCTGCAATATCTGTAATGCTGTTAGTGAGCGACGTTTGTCCATACGCATATCAAGTGGGCCATTGTTGGAGAAAGAAAAACCACGGCGTCCATCCTTGAGTTGCAATGTGGAGGCTCCCAAATCAATGAGGATGGCCTCAGGTTGGCCTTTGCCTACCTCTACCAACAGCTCTTCAATATCTTCATAAGAACCGTGGCAAAGCATCACTCTATCTTCATAATCAGCCAGCACCTCTTTAGCGCGCTCTAGAGCTTCTTCATCTATATCTGCGCCAATGTAGAGTTCGACAAAAGAAAACTTCTCGAGAATCCGTTTGGCATGACCACCCAAACCAACAGTGCCATCAAAAATCACACGTGGTTTGTGTTGCTCGATGAACTCTTCGATTTCTTCAGCCATTACGGGGAAGTGCTGAATGGGCTCATCTGTTGGGCAGGCCTGGCTCGTCACCGGTCCCCGACCTCCCCGCTGTAGTCAAATAGATGATGTTTTCTTTAGCAGGTGCTTTCATCCCCAACCGTTCTTGTGACGCAATATCTATTCTTTCGAGACGGCTTAGGCGAGCTTTATCAAGCTGCAAAGTAACGAGGCGCTCTTTGATGCGCCTTTTCTCTTTGTCCAGTTCCTTTATGTCCATCTGAATCTCTACCATTCTGATGTATTGCCACACGTAAACAGAGAGCATGACAACAATCAGGAGTATGGCAATGATGTAGAGGAAAGTGATTCTTCCCCTATTCCACAGATACTCCTGAACGGCGAGATCAGCCTTAGCCGCTCGTGTATTATTCACAGCCCGTCTATATTAGTTGTAATCAGACAAAAAGGCAAGATTTTGCGCCCTTTTTGCACAATGGGTGAAGGAAGACTCCTTCACGAGGTAAAATTCGTCGTAGTGGCCTAACAGAACTTGTTGTTTCATCTGGCTACAAAGATAAATGACCAATACAGCCAGAAATGGAGAATAGTATGAGAATACACTGGCTCTTCTTAGTGATAGCCTTCTTGCTTACCCCCACCCTTTCACTTGCTGCTCGTCTTTATCGCGCACCCGACAACCTTTTTGCCATCAATGTCCCTGATAGCTTCAAACCTCTGGGAGACATGGGGTCAGGTGGTAATTTGCTCGTAAAAACGGGCTTTCAGTATCGTTCAGGACGAACTAGAGCATATTTTGGCATTCACGTTTACCAGCACAAGAGCAGCCTGACCAATTTCATTGATGAGCACCGACAATCAATCAGGAAACAGCCCAATCATGGAATGGAACTTGATGAGAACACTGTCGTTGGTGGTGCTTTGGCTCATATGTTCCACTACTCATTTGCCTATGATGATGACAAGAGTTATCGCATCATCCGTCGCGATACATTGCTCACCCTTCGCAGAAAAGGCGTTTTGCTCTATTTGGAAACAAGCAAGAAAGCTCTACGGGAAGTGGAGGGTCTATTTAATGAGACAGTGGCAAGTTTTCGCTCGGCTCATATAGTTGCGGCACCACCTGCCCCCCAAAAGGCTATTAAAAAGGTCTCTGCCAAAATCCGCTTCTGTACCGAATGTGGAAAGAACAGAGTGCTTGATGGACGTTTCTGCCCCTATTGTGGTGCAAAATACAGAGGATCTGCCCCAGCAGAACAAAGGGTCAACAAACCCCAAAAGACTGAAACATCAAAAGCTCCTGAGCCCAAAATAGTCATTCATGGCTCTCCTCCACTCACAGAAAAAACGATGGCTATTTGGCGCATGCTCTTGGAGTGGACTGCCCGCTCAAGACTAACTTCAACACAGGAACACAAACTTCGCCAAGCCATTATCAATGAATATCGCCAGGGAGGTAGTCGCCGAGTGGAAATGATCTCTTTGGACAAAGACTTCAATCCCACAAAGCTCTACCAACTGGAAAAGGCCAAAGCAGAAAAAACGCGTAACAAATTGAAAAAACAGTTTTTGACTTTGGCGCGCTCCATTCGCTCCACAAACAAAGAGGGAGCAGTCTTTGAGGAGATAATCAAAGCCGTGGAAACCAAACTGGTAAGGGCAGAACCTCCTTTGACTTCTCAGACTCGTGACGCAGCCATTGAACTAGTTGGTTTCATGGGAAGATTACTGGCCGATGAAGAAGGGGCCGCAATCTCTACGACAATAGGTGGTATGACACGTATTCGATTCGGCTCCAAACTGCGCCATCGCTGGCCTGGCTTCACCAAAGATCTACGCAAACGATATAGCGATTTGGTTTATCTCTGGAGTGACACGAGATTGGCTTGGGAGTTTGCAGACCAAAAGAAACGAAAGAAAATCGCCAAAGCTTTCAAAGAAGACGCTCGTATTGTTGCGAGACGTCCTGCTGGCGTTGTCTTTTCAGGTTCTCGCAGCCTCTCCTCACGACTAGAAGATGTATTGGCAGAACGACCTGGTGTATTGGTAAATCTTGCCAAGAGTCTCGATGAAAAAATGAAAAAGATACTAGGCAAATCTGGCAGCTGAAGTGAGATTGTGAATTCTCGCTGAAAAGCCATGACACAGAGCCAGAGCCAGGGCATCAGCGGCATCGTCTGGACGAGGAACTTTGTTCAAGTTCAGTAATCTCTGTACCATCATCTGCACTTGCTTCTTTTTGGCTGCCCCATAACCTGCAACAGCTT
>CAZXTJ010000115.1:0-15722 GCA_964643655.1 uncultured bacterium | reverse complement strand
GTATTGGGCGATGGCCCACCTGCAAGAA
The DNA here is from genome assembly GCA_964643655.1 of uncultured bacterium. GTDB lineage: Bacteria > Muiribacteriota > UBA6191 > CAZXTJ01 > CAZXTJ01 > CAZXTJ01. The sequence continues at coordinate 15,694 of CAZXTJ010000115.1, read as the reverse complement.
TGGCAGTTTTGGCCTGTTTCATCCTAGGAGCAGGTATTGGGGCTGCCTGTGCTCGTAAAGTTGCCAAAAAACTATGGTTAGTAGAACTTGCTCTGGCGCTTTACGGTTTCTTCTTTTCATGGTTTGGACTTCAGTTAGCGCAGGTCTCAGCTGTTGGTTCTTTGGCAAGTTTGCCACATTTGTCCTTTTTGTGTTCGGTCTTGCTCTGTTTGCCGGCCGCAGTGTTAGGAGGCATGGCACTTCCATCTTTTGCCCTGTTGCTGAGGAGTCAGGAAGATAGCAGTGGATCTTTTGCTCTTACTTACATTGTCTACAACGCTGGTGCTGCTGCCACAATCCTTTTGACAGAGTTCATCCTCATTCGTGCCTTTGGGTTTGCTCAAACACTAAGGATTTTGGCTGTAATTGATTTGTTTATTGCCCTTAGTCTTTTTGTTCTTCGAAGTGATGTCCTACACAATTTCCGTTGTGAAGTCGTTGATTTTCAAGCTGCCCTTAAACGCACGTTTGTTGCCCTGTTTTTTGTTGGTTTGGCTTCGTCTCTCTTTCAGTCGTATGCATATACAGCAGGTTTTCACCTCTTTGGTCCTAGGCAAGAGAACGTTGCTATAGTTCTTGCCGTCGTTCTTCTGGGCTTTTCGCTAGGTTCATTGATTGCCCGTAGTTTTCGTATCACTTTTACCACAGCTGCGTTGTCAGCTTGCGCAGGAATCTTGTTTTCTGGATATGTATACTCAGTGCTAGTCCTAACGGCTACGCCAACCATACTGGACAAAGTTCTAGCTTCAACGTTGTTAATAATGCCTGCCACAGTCTTTCTTGGGGCCACAATACCTACACTGACACTGGCCCATAGTACTTGCCGTGCTATGGCAGGTTGGTTGTTGTTTTTTTCCTGTGTTGGTAATTTTGTTGGGTTTTCCCTACACAGCTTGGTTCTTCATAAATCACTGACTTGGTCACAAGAGTTGTCTTTCGGTCTCGCCTTTCTCATTGTGGCCTCCCTAATATGCCAAAATCGAAGTAAAGCACGTTGGGGTTTAATGGTGCTTATAGGCTGTGGTGCCCTCATACTCATATGTACGTGGTCAGAAAGGCAGTTTTATGGTCTTGGTGCTTTAAAGATAGGGGATACTCTCAAGGTCTATAAAAAAGCTGGCGATTCAATGGAGTTAGTAAAGGGAAAGAATGGCTTGCGACTTACCTATCACGGCCATCGTAGCCTTGATGTCATTCGTTATGGCCAAATTGCTTCAACAGAATTGATTAGCCCTTTGTCTTCTGCTTATTTTGCTCCTCGGAGAGAAAGAGCGTGTGTAATTGGTCTTGGCTCAGGTATTACGGCAGGAGCAACTGCTGCATTTTTTGAACGGACAGATATTGTTGAGATTAACGCTGCAGCAATTGAAATGATATGGGACTTAACAGATGCCAACTTTGCTTTAAAAAGTAGAGAGGGTGTAAAGCTCATTCACGATGATGCCCGCTCTTATCTTGCTCGTTTCAAGGGAGAGTATGATGTAGTCCTCAATACGGCCTCAACACCAGACTATTTCTTTGCGAGCAAAATAGCAACACGTGAGTTCTATGAAATAGTCTCACGTTCACTCAAGCCAGATGGCATATTCGTAACTTGGCTTGGTCTGACAGGAGATAATCGAGCCGTAAAATCTGTGTTGTCAGCTCTTGGTAGTGTATTTCCCTTTGTTCAGCTTTTATTTCGCAGTGGAGGAAGTTATATTCTCGTTTTGGGATTGAGGCCTCCACTAGCTAACAGCAAACCAATCAAACTGCCAGATAAGATCAAAAATGCTCTAGCTCCTATCTTGTTACCAGAAGAGCTGCATTCACCAGAGAAGTTCCTTCAGTTGCTTCAACTGACACCAAAAGCCACGAAGACACCTATCCCAGCAGATGTGCCTGTTAATGAGGACAATTATCCTATGGCAGAGTTCCAAGATGGCAATAGCCAAGAATTGGGAAAAGCTCCCTCTTCGTCGCCATTTTCTGCTCTTTTGTCTCCAGAAACGGTAGTTCTTTCACCTGTCACACAGAAACCCATGGATGAAAGGAGTTTGGCGCGTCGCGTATTACTACTCTCTGATGCTCCTTGGTTCAAGGGGCTCAATATACTGCTTTTTGATAGACAGCCCAACTTGGCTTCAGTCGTCGAGAAAATAGCCCTAGAACAGGCTCAAAACGAGCTAAAAAACGTAAACTACGAAAAACGCAAAAACGTACTGAGGTTGATTATATGCAGACTAGCCCTAAGTGCAAAACAGTATACACTGGCTGTAGATATGGGCGAAGCAGCAGTTCTGGCCAGTCCCAGAAGTGGCATGGCATGGAGAGAGCTGGCACTAGCTTGTAAGGCCATCGGCAAAAAGGGACGAGCCGACTATGCACAACAAATGTGGCTGATCCTCGGTCCCCATTGGCCTGACAAAAAGCTTGTTCGTGATTTTCATTTTCCCTACTTTGCAGTAGAAGAAAGTGGAATGTGACAGCTGATGAAATATACTGAAAACCACTATGACTAATGTTCCTTCAGCAACAGCTATTGAAGAGAGAACAGGCAATCCTTTGACCTGGAGAGTTTATGTTGCCATATCATTGGCCGTCGTTTGCATTTGGCTTGCCTTTCCCAAAAACAGTAGTGTCTTTCCTCTCGATGATACTTACATCCATCTAACTTACGCTAAAAACCTGGCTAACACAGGTGCATGGGTTTTTAATGCAGGCGAGTCGAGTCTCGGAACATCGAGTCCACTATGGGTTTTGATATTGTCTTTCCCTTTTTTGATAGGACTGAACATTTATTGGTCTGTTCAGCTGATTGGACTGTTCCTCCTATGTTCAGTGGCGTGCCTATCGGCGAAGTTGATTCACTTTGATTGTAAGAAATCTGATGTAGATGGACAGACCGCGGTTTTTGCCGCCACCTTTGCAGGACTACTCATTGCTCTAAATGGCAATCTTCATTGGTTTTCCCTGAGCGGAATGGAGACTTTACTTTTTGTTTTGTTGGGCTTGGCTGCAGTAGTTGCATGGCAGGAAAGAGGATTTGATAGTATCGCAGGCCTCTTTTGCGGATTGTTGCTCATGACAAGGTTGCCTGGTGCATTGTTGACAGCTGTGCTGTTTATCGCCGACTTGGTAAAGGGTAGACGTCCACGCTTTTCAGGTGTATTAATAGTCCTGCTCTGCCTTACTGTTTATTCTGGTTTGTCCTATAAAACTTCTGGACGTTTGTTACCCGTTACTGCGCGAGCAAAAAGACTGACCTACGTTGACGGTGGATTTTCACCTCCCAAGATGAAACGTTACTTGCTTGCACCTTCTACTCTCTTTAATAAACTACTGGAAGGACGTGTTGTACAGCCCTTACAGCGAGCCAGCGGTGACACCGATTTTCGCTTTGACCGCTCCATCAGTACAACTGAGTTACTTGTTGCTCGTTGTATAAAGGCCGGTGTCACTAAACAAGAGGAGTTAGATTCCATAATCTCTGCTTGGCGTGCTCAACGTGCTTGGCGGCCTCTTTGGTTTTTATGGGCCATGTGTTTGTATCAACGGTTTTTACCGCAAAATGTAATTCTGTTTTTCCTAATCCTTCTCTCTTTGTTACTGGGTAAATTTACAAAGAATCTTTCGAGCAGCAGTGTAGTTTTGACATGGGGAATTGCCCATATCGCTGTCTATTCTTTCCTCTTCCGAACACTTCATCATCACTCTAGGTATTTTGCCAATATCCATGTTGCCTTGGTCATTGCTGGTGTTTGGACCATTGTTTGCCTCAGTGAAAACTATGGTCGAATAATAATGTCGGTTTTGTGTGTCCTTTTGGTTTTTTGCGGAATTGTCTCAATCCCTCCATGGTGCAAGCTCTATGAGAACAATGTTCAGCACATCAACAAAGTGTATGTGCCTATGGCATATTGGATTAAAGAGAACACTCCACGGGATGCCAGGATTGCTTCATTTGATATTGGTGTTTTGGGTTATCTCTCACAAAGATACTTGATTGATTTGGGTGGACTCGTCGATCCTCGAGTCCATCCTTATTTGAAAGATCGTTTTTGTGCTCCATACATCAAAAAAGCTAGGGCCAGTCATATCCTTTATGCCCGCAATATGGATGTTGATGTCTTTACGCGCGTCAGTCCCTCATTGAACAAGAAAAATGCTCTGATGAAAGAAAGGGGAGAGGTCGTATTTTCAACAAATCAATATGAAGCGCCAACTGTTACTCAGGCCTTTATGTTAGAGTTGGTCAGCCTCGAATGGCTGGATTATGGTGCTGAAGGTTTAAAAGAGTATTTTTCACCAAAAAATCCCATTCTTGTTCCAATGGCCCAAAATGCCGGATTTAATCTTCAGTTCTTGGGCAGTACTGTTGATCAGCGCTCAGTAGAAGTAATTCCCCATTACGCATATTCAGTACGAATAGCACTTTCTTTCAGAGCGAACAAGCCGCCTTCTTATCTTCCTTGGCTAAACCTTGCTTTTTTCAAAGAAGATGGAGAGCTTGCTTTTCATTACTCGAGACGTTTGACAGACGGAGTTCTCGTGCCTAGATATTTTCCCCTCGACGCTGAAGTGCAGGATAACCATCAGTATTTTTTGCCGACTCATCGCGGGATAGGAAAGTTCAGAGTTAAGTTTTGTTTTACTGGACGTCGTCAATTGGAGATGAAAAACCATAGCTACTTGAAGTGGATAGATTTGGGTGACTTTGAAATGAAAAGGAATGTCCTCATTCCTCACGATCATCTTCAGTGGATTCATCAATCAAAGTGAGAGACGGGTGTTTCTTGGATAAGAGAGTGAGCAAATATTGCTTGGGTGCCATAATGGTACTAACTCTGCTATCTTTTTCTCCTGGCTTGAACAATGGATTTGTTTGGGATGATGCAGTACTCATCAAAAAGAGCCCAGCCCTGTCAGCAGAGGTCTTTGTAGAGCCTTATTATGTTGATGCAAGAGAACGACCTCAGCTCAATTATTATCGCCCAGTTCCTAAGCTTTCTTTTGCTTTGGATAGAACTATTTGGGGCGATAATGCATTTGGTTTTCATCTAACTAATCTACTTTTTCACTGCTTTAATGGAATTCTTTTATATTTGTTGTTTCGTAAAGTGGCTTTCAGACGAGAATTGGCCTTGGCAGGATCTGCATTGTTCCTTTTGCACCCAATAGTTACTCAGCCCGTCTACTGGATCTCTGGGCGAACAGATCTGTTGTGTGCTGCTTTTATACTATTGACATTGCTTTCTTACCTGGGATTTTGCCGTCGAGGAACAGTTGGTTATGGGCTCCTGTCCCTTGTCTTCTTCTCAGTCGCTTTGGCGGCCAAAGAAATGGCCCTTTCCCTTCCTTTTATTCTCATCATCATCTCGTTAAGACATGAGACTCTCAAAAAGCGCGCAGCGGCTTTTGTTTTGAGCTCACACTTTGTGGTCTTGTTGGGCTATCTCTATCTGCGTTTCCAAGTTTTAGAGATTGGTACGACCAATTGGCATTGCCGTCCAACTACCTTCCTGGGCATGGTTGTCACATCCTGTCGCATTTTTATTCATTACATCAAACAGTTGGTCTTTCCTCATCCACTAATTGTTGAATACGATCCTGCAGCATTCGTATGTGAACCCCTTCATTACGTCCATCTATCCGTTTTCGCTTGCGCCCTATTATTTGCTGCGGGAGCACTTTATTCCTTGTGGCGAAATGACAAGCTAAAAACTGCTGTCTTTCCACTTTGTTTTCTTTTCTCTTATGTCCCAATTTCCAATGTTTATCCATTTTATCCACCTGTGGCAGATCGTTTTGTTTATCTTCCGCTAGTTTTTTTCATTGGCACTCTGTTGGGCGCTTTGAGTCTTCTCTTCAAAGAAGAACGTCACATTGTTGTAGCCGTCTTTGTAGTCTGTTTAATCGGAGCAGGAAGAGTTGCATACGAAGCTCCCGTGTATGTCGATGACAATCGTCTGTTTAGAACAATGATTAAACAGTCACCAAAACACTATTTGGGCTATTTGGCACTTGCGAGCACTCTCGTTGACGAAGGTAGAGATACTGAGGCAGAAGAGATACTGAGTAAGACATTAGACCTGCCCTATCCGAGCAAAGGACCACAGAGATACTCTCGTTTGTTGCAAAAGCGTGGAAAACACCAAGAAGCTGTGGAAGTGCTTCGAAAAGCCCTCGAGAAGGGCATTGCCGACCAAGAATATTATCTTGCTCAACTCGTATCTGCCTTGTTGAAAAGAAAAGAATACAAAGAAGCTTTGGACACTCTGCAGAAAATGAAGCGGACAATAAAAATTGCCCACAACTACCAGTCACTCGAGATAGATCTTTTGGGGCGATTGCAGAGATGGCAGGAAGTCGTTGCCAAAGCAGAAGCTTTCCTTGGAGCCCATGGAGAGAAAACGAGCTCAATTGCTGTCCGACGAAATCTTGCTTTAGCGCTCGCAGCTCTTGGGCAACACCAAAAAGCTTTAGCACTTTTACGTGACAATGCGTCTCATCGTTATGGCCGCAGCGGGGAAGTCGAACTGTTGGCCAAAGTTCTATCACGTATGGGATATCAGAGCGAGGCAATCTCCGTTTATGCCACCCTGCTGCCTAACGGTCCCTTGGAAAACAAGGATGACCAGCTCAATGTGATGCGACAAGCAGTTCGATGTTTTGCTGCAAAACAATTGTCTAAAGCCGAGACTTTGTGGCGAAGAGCTCTGACGGGACCTGTGGCCATGGTGGAGATACATGCTGGATTAGCCATATTGTTGCTACAGCAAGGACGTTTGAAAGAAGCTTCCGAAGTATTGAACAAGAGTGCTCAATGTGAAGATGCAACCAAGGGACACAAGATGGCTGCACAAATGCTATCTCATGCATTGAACTCGACTGAAAATGATCTCTTTAATGTGAATTTGCTTGGTCTCAATAAGAGAGACAGACTGTTTGTAACTATGGTCCTGAACCTGATGAAGGCCCACAAGGAAAAATTCAAGAGCAACTAATTCTCTAGGGTGAGTTCTCGCCTGAGCTCTTCGCATTTCGTTGGATATTTGTTCGCCAAATTTTTACGTTCAAAAGGATCGGTTTTTATGTTGTATAACTCATTCTTCTTGTACACAAAGTTGGAAATGGGATACCAGAGCGTCGGTTTGTTTGCTGGATTGTAGATATACTTCCACGGTGGTTCACGGACTGAATAAATATAATTGTCATTAAAAGTGGCGAAGATGGAAAGTGCTGGTGGAGGAGGTGTGTCCATCTTGTTTCCTCCGAAAAGGGCGGACAGATCGTGACCTTCGAAACTGGCAGGTGCCTTGATTTTTAACAAGCCCAAAATAGTTGGCGCAATGTCTATTGACCTACTTTGTCTAGAGAAACAGAGTCCAGGTGCTACAAATCCAGGATAATCAATTATGAAGGGGATGCGAAGGCTGCTATCGTACAGTGTACAGTGTGACCATTGAAGTGGTGCTCCAACAATGTCTTCGCCGTGATCTGCAGTGATGACTAACATTGTGGGGCGTTTCAAGCGCTGCTTTTTTATAGTAGTCATTATCTGGCCTAGCAGAGCGTCAGCATTCATTATCAATTGCCTATATTTGCGTTGCCAAATATGTTCCTTGCCATCCCATTCACCAACATCAATTGACGAATATCTCGTGTCTTTATGAATGTATGCAAAGAAGGGACGGTCGTGCTCTTCTGCTAAAAAGCTGATGAAGTCGTTTTCAGTTTCTATCTCGTTTGGGCGTATTCGACAAACTGGAAAACCTGCATTGCAGGGTTTCCAAACATAATCCAGGATATAAGTATGAGTGAAGTGAACAACATTGTAATACTCAGCAGCCAAGGTCCTGCCGATGGATTGAGTGGTTTTATTTAGCTGGGCTCCATAAAACTTGACACCATTACGCTGAGGATAACGTGAAGTCAATAGACTAGGCAAAGCCAGGAAAGTCATTCCACTTGCAGCTATACACTCTTTACTTCTTGCTGCATGGGAAAAGAGCTCATCAAAGTGAGGAGTAGCATAATAAGCTTCTCTTGTGCCTCCTGGCAGTGCATCTGGTGATAAGGAATCTACAGAAAACAGCACAATATTGGGCGCTCGTTCTTCATATGGCAAGGTATCTTTCGAGTGAAAGAGCGCTTCTCCCAGTAAAAACACTGCATTGCCAACAAACTCCTGGGAACTGTAACGTTTCTTTTTATCAGTCAATTCAACAGAGAGAAGTAGTTTTCCTTTTTCCCCTTTTATCTTATCCAGCTCAAGTTTTTCTCTGCGCCAACTTTCGTTGACAGGTGGTTTTCCTGCTGACTCAGGGCGCTGTGCAGTGCTGAGGGCTGACCAAATTTCAGTTGTTTGATCACCTTCTTTGTACAGCAGGCTGGCTTTCACCTCATCAGTGTATCCTGTGATGGACCAAGCGTATTCGAGATCGAGTAGATCGAACTTACTGAGAACTATTGGGTAGTGAACTTTTGTACGAGCTGGTAAGAGCAAAAACTGTCTGTCTTCCCCTTTGTGGTGCAAATGACGAAAGAGCCCCTCTATTCCTTCAACTGTGCCGTTACGTTCGCGCCAATTCTGTGCAAAATGTCGAAGCGGTTTTGGATGTTCTACTTTTAAGTTGCGAATTTGTAACGTGCCCTTTAACCGTGAGGACAGTGCAAAGCGGAGAGCGAGCTTGTTTCTAGCTTCTCTGAGCATGAACGCGAGAGAGAGGGATTGCCATTGTTGCTTGACCAACACTCGTTTGCTTGTAACCCAATTCGAGTTGTCGTCGTAGACTATCTCATCAGAAGTTGACAGAGGTAAGACAAGATTATCTGAAAAGGCCTTTGTTGGTTTTTCCCAGGCCAAGAGCTCTATTAGGCTGTCTTTGTCACCAGAGTTGTCAGTAGACGCTTCGCGGACTTGGCAACTTATCTTGATTGGGCCACCACGGCGTAACTGCAGCGTTTTTAAATGCCAAGCAAAATTTCGAGAGAGATTTGCCTCGCTGACTCTTTTGATGCCAACGACCTCGTCACCTCCTTTGGTTTTCTCACCAGTAACCTTGAATTCCGTCATAGGAGGTTTGCAGCTCTGTGAGTATTTAAGAGTTTTTGTCATTTCCTGAGCTTTGAAGGAGAAAAACTTGCGAATATAGGATTTATTCACTTGCTCGATATCCAATGTTGGGGAAGTGACAAAAGTCGCCTTTTCTCTGTCTCGACAGAGTGAAAAGTAGTCTACACGCTTTAGTTGTGGATTAGTCTTTGTGTCAAAGCACCCAACCAAAGCAAGTGACAAAGCACTAATGAGGAGCAATTTCTTATGTATGAATGCTTGCATTGCTGTTGCAGACTCTGTCTTGATGTGATTGTCGAGAGTTAAGATTGAGTTTAGGCTTATCTTAAGATACACCAAGACCAGCTTATTTACGAACTAGATGGTTTTTGTCATCAAAAGCTCTTGCAGGATCGGTTGATATCCACTGCAGAAGCTGGTTTTTGAGCTTCTCTTTCTCATCACCAGGTATATTCAGTGGATTATCCATTACATAACCTGTTGGAGTGGGCCGGTAGATGAGTCTTTTGGTACCCGAAACAATCATTCTCAGCTTAGAACGTACAATCTGATCCTCCCAGGCTGGGGCGAGGAAAGGAGCCCCTGATTCAGGATCGAGCAATAGAAGTGAGAGTGCGTCTGGGTAGTGACAGACTTCATTTTCCGTAAAGAGGGACTTTGATGACATCCATATCCCAGTCTCGGCAAAGATCGGGCGATGGGTCAGTTCTTGAGGTGAACCCAATTTGTCGGCAAAGCTTTTGCCGTCCATTTGGCCATAATCGTCGATTCTGAGGATGCTGAGAATGGTGGGTGCTAAATCGATGGAAGAGCGAGGAACGACACTGCGCGTATTTGCTCTTGTCCGTCCTGGCACTTTTGCAATGAGCGGAACACGGTAACTCTGTACTCCTCCACGAAACCAGTCGCCATGCAACATAGTCGTGTCACCATCGAAGAGATCTGTTCCGTGGTCGCCTAAGACAAAAAGCGATGTCTCATTCTCTAATCCACTCTTATTTATGTGACTTGTGATCTCACCGATTGCCTCGTCTACAGCGAAAAGTGCTGAATCATAGAGGTCAATCAACCTTTTCTGCTCTGGTGGTGAATAGGCTTTTTCGGCCATTTTGGCAACATCGGGAAAACGTATTGGGCCAAAGGCATAACGAAATGGTCTTCCCCGCTTTGGAGAAAAATGGCGCCAATAGGGAGTTGGGGCAGCAAAAGGAACATGGGTGCCGCTCAAAATGACAAAGAGAAAGTAGGGTTTTTCTCTTCTGGCCAGTTCGCTGATTTTGCATTTGACCTTTTGGGCAACTAGACGTGGATCCGAAAAGAGGGGCATTAAACGAAAAGCAGGCAGTTTCGTGGCTAGACCAGAGCCCAATAAAAATGCCGAGCAAATGGGTGATCTTAGATACAATTCTCTTTCCAGAACTGCACCAACTGTGACTGCAGGAGCAATATCTTCTTCAGTAAACTCCATGTCCACCGGTCTCAGGCAGGCTGTACTGAAGTCACCTAGAGCAGAAGTGACAATGCCCTTTTTCCGCAATATGCGGGGTAACAAAGGGCAACGTAATCTTTTATTAGCCCTATGTGGAAACAGATGTCTGATGCCATGTCTGTGGGGATAACACCCTGTTAGCAGTGATGTCACAGCTACCTGAGTGCGTGCCAAAGGAACAAATACATTGGGCATCAAGAGCCCTTGCTTGGCCAAATCGTCCAAGTTTGGGGTGACTTTTCTATCGTATCCTGTGCAGTGAAGGTGATCGCTTCGCAATGATTCGACGACTATGACAATTGTGCCTTTGGTTTTTGGGAGCTCAGTATTTCCAATCCAATGTGTGAAGGCAAAAGTACAGAGCAAAATAGGAAAAACTAATACCATTGCTACTTTGTGAGCTTTGCTGTTGGAGCGCTTGAAGAGCAAAAACAATAGTCTGAAGGATAGTCCAAACAAGAACAGCAGCAGGAGAAGCTCAACGGCAGCAGGGGGAATGTAGTCGAGAGCAAGATCAAACATAGTCCCCAAGCAGAACTTGCGAGCTGGAGCTTCAACGATTGCGGGATAAGTAAGCACACCTCTCAGGGTGACCATAAAGGTAAAGACAGCTCCTATAACAAAACAAGATTTTGAGGTGACGCAGTCGAAGAGCTCTGCGGTCAACCAGCTGAGGAAACCGATAATAGCTCCGACTAAAAAGCAGCTTTTTAACCAAGAGAGAAAACCAGGCCAAAGAAAGTGTGTTGTTGCTGCCTTCCGCGATGTAGAACTCCCTTGCTCGAGCACGTCGAGAGCTCCGCCATGCAATAAAAGAACTGTCACACAGTTGGCCAACCAAAAAAGCAATGCTGCTGCAAGCACAGCAATCGCAGCTCTTTTGATTGTTTTACCCATTGTGTAGAGAATCCTCGTTCTGAACCATGATGATGATTTGTTGAACCTATGGTACTATCTCCAGCTTTTCTTTGTTCACTAACTTATTAAACATCTTTGGAAGGAACAGGATGAACAGAACTACGGCAATTCTTTTAGTAGCAGCAATTCTATTTTCTATGCCTATGCAGGCTATGGCAAAAAGGAAGGCGGTGAAAACCACCACCGTCGGCAAGACATTCCAGCCAATCTTGAATTTCCAAAAGATGCTGACTAAAGGAAAAGCTTCATTGTCCGATGAGGTGAAGTTGGGCGTTAAGGCTAGAGCCAGAAAGTCTGGTAAAGGTACTGCTTTGACTGGAAAAGCCAGAACTATCCGAAAAGTTAGACCTGTAGCCAAAAGAGGAATAGCAGCAAAATTCCTGACCGTTAATCGGCAGAGCTACTTCAAAAAAGCTGTTAACTTGAAAGCAAGAAAAGGGCTTTTCCGAGGAACTAAACATCTCAATGTGAAGAAGATGACCCTCAGTCCGCAAGTTATGAAACCCTTGAGAGTAAATCCTGCTTTGCTAAAAATAGCTCGCAGAGCGACCATTCCAAAACCTGACATACGAATAAGCAGAGTTGAGTGGGTTGGTGACCATGGAAAAGCCAAGAGGCTAGCCTACGTATCCAAGTCTTCCAAAGGGAAATGGATGCGTTTCAGGATAAACTTGAAAAATGATGGTGACGCACCTGCTTATCGTATAGATGTAACTGCTGAGCACTTGGGGCGTGAATGGCCATCAGAAGTCTTTCACAAAGTGAAAATGAATCCCAAAGCGGGAACCCATGTTTTTGAGATCAAGGTTCTTATTCCACCCAACGCCACTGCCAACAGGACTCACTCAATAGAGTTTTATGCTGACAAGCAAAAGGTTAACAACGACTCCAACTGGAGCAATAACCGTGTTGTCAAATCTTTCAAACTCACACCGCCAACGGAACCAGATCTGTTTTTGAAGCAGTTCAAGAGAGTGAAAGTAGGCAGCCAAAAAGACTGGGGTCCTTTCAAACGTGGCTACATCAGGTATAAGTACGACGTGGAGATTGGTAATAGAGGACAGAAATCGGCTCCTCCTACCAATGTATCCTTCCTCGTGCAGAAAGTAGACCACCGCAAAAAGAAGAAAGAGCCTAGTTTATATCGCTCTTGGTCCTACCAAGTCCCGAAGCTGTTTGTAGCTAAATCCCATAAGTTTAGAACAGGTGATTGGAAGGTCTATGCTGACCAATCATGTCGAGTTGACTGTGCAGTTGATCCTAAGAATCTAATCGCTGAGCCCAATCTTGGAAACAACACTGGTGCTCACGAATTCACTGTGAAAGTGAAAAACCCTTTCAAAGGCACATTCCTCGCCGCTGCTTGGCGAGCTGGTTATAAAGCTTCAATCAAAATTGGTGATGCCATTTACGATGGTGCAGTGTGGGTTTACAAGAAGGTCAAAGCTGCTTCTCAATACGCTTTGGCAGCTATTATCACTCCCGAGATGATAGCTTGGGTGGAAGTCAGCAAACAGATTCACGAACCAAAATGTCGTAGGCTCAATGCAACAGAAAAAGCACTACTGAAACCTATGTTCCCTCAGTCCCTCATCAACAATGCTCGTGTTTTGACACTGAAGTCTTATCAACGACCTGAGTTTTGGGGTGACGGTATTGCTGTTACTTTCAAAAATGTCATCGTTTTCCAAAAGGGCAAATATAGCCAGAAAACTCTCGTTCATGAGATGGTCCACTCTTACCAGTACAAGAAACTTGGATTGGCCAAGTTCTGCTGGGAGTACATCTACACGTGGGTGAAAACTGGTTTCTCTTATCGTTCCATATCTTTGGAGAAACAGGCCTACGGGTTTGATGCCTTGTGGTCAAAAGGTCAAGCTGGCGACATCAAGGATTATCTCGGATATTAAATCAGATCTGTTGCAAGAAAGCCCTGGGACTAGTCCTGGGGCTTTCGTTCATTTGGAGAAAACTCAAAATTTGGCAACAGGCGCTATTTTTCGCAGATCTGCCAACATTTTCTCGCCATCAGCTGTGCGATAGATACATATTCTCCTGAGCTTGGGAAGATGGGCAAGCTCTTTGGGAAGTTCTTCGAGCTCTGTATTGGAAAGGTCGAGGTATTCTAGCTCTTTCAGGTTTCCTATAGTTTCAGGAAGCTTTTTGATTGGATTGCCTCCGAGATAGAGCGTCTTTATTGCAGTTAAGTTACCTATCTCATCTGGTATCCCTGCCATAGAATTGTCGGAGAGGTTCAACCAGGTGAGCCCAGAAGCCTCGAGAACAAAATCGGGAAAACTCTTCAGGCCAGCCCCTTCCAGGGCAAGTGATGTCATTTCTGACCATTGAGGTATCTGCTGAGGCAAGTTTGAGGCTTGTGTTCCTTTCAATATGAGACTCTCGAGACTACATTCGAAAAGCGATGGTGGAATACGGTCCATATCGACGTTCCACCCTTTGAGTGACCTGAGTGCTGCTATGTCCTTGAAGGGGAAGTCAGCTATCTCTTTAGCCAGTTCAGGTAGGTTGTGAATTGAGAGTGTAGAAAGGCGAGGTAGTTCTCTCAATACAATTGGGAAAACCTTCCAAGGATTGAGGTCAATCTCCAGTTCTTCCAAGTTCGAGAGTTGGTCGAAACTTTTAGGTAGGTGGGTGAGCTCATTGCTGGAGAGGCTCAGGTACAGCAAGGAAGATAGTTTGCCAATCTCCTCAGGCAACTCTGTAAGGCGGTTCGAATAGGCTCTCAGCCGCTCCAAAGAGCTGAGGGAACCTATCTCGGGAGGAAGACTCTCGAGCCGGTTATTGCTCACGTCTAGTTCCTTGAGCTCTTGAAGAGCGCTTATTTCTGTTGGTAGAGATTGGAGGTTGTTGTCCCAAGCCTTGAGTTTTTGCAGGCGTGTTAGCTTCTTGATATCTGGTGATAACTCGAATAGGCTCTGGTTGTAGATAAGTAGTTCTTTTGCTCTATGAGGGTAACGAAGTGCCTTTGAAAGACGCTTGAAGGAGTCCGTTACGTCAGCTTTCTTGTAAAGAGCGACAAGGTCTATTGCTTGTTTACCAGCTCTGAACTTCTTACACATTGTGCAAGTGCATTGACCTGAAAGCGAAGCCTGTAAGACCTTCTTTGTCTGACTCTTTCCAAGTGAAGCGAATTCGATAAATGGCAAACCGTCGTCCGTGAAGAGAGAAGGTGTCTCTTCCTCTTTGGCCCTAGTTACACAGTAGAAAACGCCTTTCATCTCGAGAATAGGGTATTGGGGACCTCGCGAGAGTATCTATTCCAAAGAAAGTTCTGTCTTCCACTTCCATCCAGAGGGTTTGAGTATGAGTTCTTCCAAAGGTGAAGCCAATGCTGCCATGGACAATTCAACCCAATGTAGAGTGGCTTGGCATGACATGCCGCAAAGGCCCGCACCATCTGTGAAAACAAAAGACAGAGTTGACCCTTTTCCCTCTCCTTCGCCTCCGGCTTCTCCGAGGTAACATGTCAGGATCTGCTTACTAGCTTTCCCTGTAACCATTTTACGGATGTTTTTCTCAATCCAGAACCAGACTTCGTCGTAGACTTCGCCTGCGTCGATTTGGTTTTGGCCTTCAATGGGACTCAGTTCGTAATCTATACCTAGGCGCATTTAATCCCCCTGTTAGAAGCGCAATTTGGCGAGCTCAGTTTCCTGGGGAACGAATTTTTCTACGGCCTCACGGAAATCATTCTGCAGTCTTACTGGTCGGCCATTGGGTCCGAGTGCTGCGTGTTCAGTATATCCATGGGCGATGGTCTCTTCGTCTCGCTGCAGAAGATAACCGAAACGAACTCGAGTTTTGGTGACTTTGTAACAAAAGGTCGTCAGAGTTAGTTTCTCGTCAAAGTATGAGGCTTTGATATATCGTAGTCTGGCTTCAATGACTGGGAATGCTATGCCAGATTTTTCTACTTCCCTGGAGGAATGCCCTACATGACGCATTAGTTCAACACGTCCAACTTCGAACCAGCCCAAATAACTGCCGTGATGCACTATTCCCATGGCGTCGGTTTCACCATATCGCACCAAAATTGTCGTTTTGTGGCCATTCATGTGCGAAATGGTACCACGTTCGGGCCATTTGCACACTCTCGTATAAGGTCCAATGTGCCGATACAAGATAATGGCTTTATATAAATAGATGCATAAGTAACTTATCGAGAGGAT
>CAZXTJ010000114.1:0-15954 GCA_964643655.1 uncultured bacterium | reverse complement strand
ATGGAATCCGTACTCATCACTGGCGCAACAGGGCTCCTAGGCTGCGGTGTAGCACGCCAGCTTCTGTCAGAAGGCCATCAAGTCACGGCTCTCGTTCGCGGCGAAAGTGACGAACATGCTCGGCAACGCCTCCTCGATTGTCTAGCTGAGCAGTATTCTATAGAAGAGCTGGAACAGCCAGCGGACCTACAAAATCGACTAATCGTTCACTCTGTGGACATTTCTGAAAAAGCTGCTCTTGCTGCCATGAAAGACAAGCTGAGCACTGATTATGATGTCATTTATCACTCTGCCGCATGCGTTAATTTCGTAGACGTATTGCAATGCAAGCACGTTAATGTAGAAGGTACCAAAAACGTTTTGGATCTTGTTCAACACCTCAAGCCAAAACGTTTCAATCATATCTCTACAGCCTTTGTTGCTGGTGGTTTTGAGGGCGAAATCAAAGAAGATGAAATGCCACCGAGGCAGACTTTGAACGCCTATGAAGACACAAAATACGAAGCTGAGCTGCTTGTAAGAAATCAAAACGATGTGCCCTTTACAATTCAAAGGCCATCCATCATCGTCGGTTCAGCCAAAGATGGCAAGATTAGATCATTCAAGAATTTTTACCTCATCGTTCGTTATTTCGCTCGTCTGGCGAAAAAGAACAAACCACCTCTCCGTTTTCCCGGTCTGGGAGAGGGCCGCATCAATCTAGTACCCATCGACTTCGTAGTCGATGCCACAAAAAAGATAGGAAACCAACCTTCAGAGTGTCGAACCTATCACGTGGTCAATGATGCGCCACCAACGACTATTGATATCGTTCGCGCCATTGAAAGTGCCGTTGGTCGGACCTGCGTTGAATTCCTAGGTGAAACTCTGGAATTCAATGATGAAGAGCAGGCTACACAAACTCGTTTCCAAGAGTTCATGCCCTACTTCTTCGGCTCACCTTCATTTGAGATGTCAGCTATGGAAGAGCTTTTAGGTCCAAGGGAAACATCCCATCTCGATGGTTCTGCTCTCGTTCGTGTTGCCAAGTATTACTTGGAGCAGGAGATTAACAACAAGAAGGGCTAAAGGAGGGGGACACCTTGCTGCTCGTTGTTGAACGTGCTTGCGCACCCGGTTCTATCATTTTGGCACTTCCTCTACCTTTGGGTGATTTCATCATCGGCCGAGGCAAAGAATGCGACCTAATGTTGCCCGGTGCTTCCATGGCTGAGCAACATATAAAACTCCTACGAAAAGGTAACGAAGTAACCTTTGAAGATCTCTCACCTGCCCATGAAACTGAACTAAATGGTATAGCAGCAGCCTCTGGACTTCTCAGTCCTTCATCGACCCTGAAAATAGGCGATGTCGTTCTTCGCGTGGAAATGGAATTGCGCGATTTACCAGCTCAAGATCAGCCAAGAGAAAACGTTTACGATTGGCAGCCCTTTCGCTCCTTTGTGGACAGTCTGCGCCAGGCTAGCGACACACATAATCTCTTCGAAGCATTGTTGAGTGGTTTGACTGCTCTGCTGCACATGGAGCGAGGTTTTGTCTTGCTCAAAGAAGGAGTGGACAACTTCAAAACTGCCGCCAGCATTGGCGCAGGTGAGGATGTTGACAAATTGACTGTGGCTGCATCAGCAGTACTCTCGCGCACCTTGGACACAGGGTCCGTCATGTACATTAGCGACTCTCGCGAAGACCAACTCTGTAAAACTGCAGGTAGCGGATTAGCAGATGAACTGGGCCGCTCAATACTGTGTTGTCCTCTAGAGGCAGAAGGTAAGCGAGTTGGACTCATTTTCATGGATGTTTCGAGACCAAAATCCATCCTAAAAGGCGGTCATATCCATCTATTCGAAGCCGTTGCAGGTCTCGCAGCAGAACTATATGCCGCCCAAACAACACGCAAAGGACTCCTGGCTGCACGAGGTCGAATCTCCATTCTGAACTCCCTTGTATGGGAGGAAGAAAACTTTGCCATTGGCACTTCTGAACCGGCCAAAGCGACCAACGAATTCATTCTCAAACATGCTGTTTTGGACTGTCCTGTGCTCATAACTGGAAACACAGGTACAGGAAAAGAGATGGTCGCCCGCGCACTGCACAGACGCTCTTCTAAAGCCCAGGGCCCCTTCGTGCCAGTCAACTGCTCAGCCTTTGAACCTGAAAAACTGGACGAAGAAATATTTGGCTCGACAGCAAATGAAAATCCTAGTCGTGCATCTTCTGCCTCTCTTGGAACACTCTTTCTCGATGAAATAGGCATTCTGCCTTTGGAGCTGCAAACCAAATTAGTGCGCCTTTTGGAAGAGGGACTGTATACACCTGTTGGTGAAAGCACGGCCAACAAAGCAAATTTCCGATTGCTTGCATCTTCCATTCGGGATTTGCCCGCTTGTGTGCAGGCTGGAGAATTCAGTCAAGACCTCTACAACAAATTGGCAGAAGCCTCTATAAACCTCACTTCTTTGGCTGACAGGCCTGATGACATCATGCCACTTGCTGAACATTTCCTAGCTCACTTTTGTAAACGCTGCGGAAAAAACATAAAAGGATTTTCAGATGATGCCCGCCATGCATTGAGCTCTGCACCTTGGCCTGGAAACGTACGCGAACTAAAAAACGCAATAGAAAGAGCTGTTGTCGTCGAACATACAGAGACCATCAAAAAAGAGAGTCTGCCCTACTTTGGCTCTAATGAGCGATGAATCTCGAGCACACGTTTTAAGGCCAATCCGTAACTTTCGTTCAAAGTATCAGTTGGTACTTTTTCGTAAGCACCAATGAGTTGGGGGATTATGCGCTGAGCAGCGCCAGGCCAGTCATAAAGATAACGAATGTGAATCAAAGTAGCTGCAATGGAATACAAAGTCAGATTAGTTTCGAGAAAAGTGTGCTCTTCCAGCTCTCGTGGAGTCTTGGGATGCAACCTTTCCAAACCTTGCAGATTTTTCAAAGCTTCGAGCAGCGTTTCACAATACTTGCAATGATACTCACAGCCTCCTTCTTCAATGGGAAAGAGACAGAAAGTACATCGAGCCTTAGTTGCCATACTTTCAGTATCAATAAAACGTTTGCGGCAAACAGAACAGAGGCAAATGCGCCTATCGACATGATGGCCACGATACATCCTTGTACCGCAACCGTAACATTGAGCTTCACCTTTAGTATTTACGGCCCAGGCAGAGAGGCTCTCTAGCTCTGCTTTACGAAGCTTATCAATACATTCGGCACACAAAAACTTACTATAAGAAATACAGTGCGTTGGCAAATCAATGGAACGATGACAAGCAGGACAAGAGCCTGACCAAATGGCATCTTCTGCAATAGTCGGAGAAAAGAGGGCGGAGAACTCTTCATCAGTCTCTGCCATTTCAACAGGAGTTTTCTCAGGAGCCTCTTTCACCTCGGGAGCAGAAGGAGCTTCCTCTTCATCCCAAAGTTCATCGAAACATTGAAGACAAAGAGAAGCGAGAATTACATCGCTACCACCTACGATGAAAACCAATCCACGCTCTTCAGTGTCACAAAAAGTACAGGTGCCACTACGCAGACCAGCTGGGGCCACAATACGCGTTCGATAACGCTTGTTGACCAAGCTGAGACAAGTGTGACAAATAACAGTGCCAGAAGAACTTGTATGAAAATACTCTTCTTTCACCTGCTGCAGACAAAAACTGCAATCCACATCACCACCTGCCTTTCTCCAGTACATGACATAGACCACATCTGCGTGAAAAGCAATGCGCTATCGGTAGGGGCTCCATTCATCAAATAAAGATGTACTCCCCAAATTATGCATTAAACCTATTCTTTCCGAGATTTTGTTCCCCGGGGAACTAGCAGTTCGCATCCAGAGAATGTGTTATTCGTCTATGAAGTTTGTACCAAAATTGAACCGCTTTGAGAACTTTAAGCCACTTCTAAGGCGGAATAAGGTGAAAAATCTTCCACCAGGACATATCATCGCCGCAACACCTCAGCTGAGAAAAGGTACAGTGAGGCTCCCAGAGCTCGGGAATCTCAGAACAGAGACGGTTTAGCCGTCTATGACAGTCTGCTTGACTGGAAACAATTTGAGGTGACTAATTCATGTATGCTCCTGATCCAAGACAGATGTCCACAAGGCTAGTATTGAGAAAGTTCGAAGACGCTTGCTCGCAAATCAAAGGTGGCCAGAACAAGCTTGCTGTGATTCTCGGTGAATATGCTAGGCGCAAACTCTGGGACGAACGCAAGAATTCCGGTGTAATTGAAGCCGTGAAAAAATCGGCGTCTATTAGTGAGAAAAAAGTCTCCAACATGCTGCGTGTTGAGAGAAACTTGCAGCCATTCGAGAAACTTCTCAAACTCTTCTATTCAGGTGCCCAAGGATGGACGAAATTCCAGGTGATTCTTCCTGTACTAAACAAGAAGAATGAAAACTTTTTCCATCGAACAATTCAATCAACGAGCAAACGTAATCTCGAGACCATTGTTAGAGACATTAAAAAGCAAAGAGAAATGAAGGAGGACCAATCGAAGGCGACAAGGGGCAATCAACCTGTGTCTCCGCAATTTTTATCAAGCGGCGATACTGCAGAAACATCGGCCTTACCAATGCTTTTTGATACTGCATCGCCTACGAAGGCTCCCCTTCCTCCTACAACTGAGGCAAAGAAACTGACCTTTGCTCATCGTGCCTCAACTGAAGACGACAGTGTTTTAGTCAAGAGGGGCAAGAGCAGCACTTGTCCCTGCTGCAATTATTCTCTTGATGAGAGCCCTGTAAACAGAGATGGCGAGAAACGCATATATAGAAACGTTAGACTCACTTGTCGCGTTGCAGAGAAACTCCTCGATGTTCTCGACGAAACAAGAAAAAACAGGGAAACGAAAGTCAATTTGTCTGTCTTACTCGAGGAAATTCTCAACACATACATTCATTCAGATGAAAAGCTGCGAAAGAATAAAGGACAATACATCGAAGTCTTCGACTACGACAAAATCACAGGAAAACGCACTGTAAAAACTCGTTTCGGTCCTGTGGAGGTAACAGAGGAGGAGAGACAAAACCTAGAGCCTGTTTATAAGAAACCTATCAGCGTTGTCAAAGTGCTAGAAGAGGCCAAGGTAATTGCAAAGGAATATGACAAGAAAAGACGAAGGGAGGGGCGAGGTCCGACTCGATACATTCCTAAAAAAATCAAATTTGCACTGTGGCTGAGAGCCTATGGGGGTTACTGTGAAAAGCTGGGCTGCTATTGTCGGGCCATTATCTACCACCACTATCTACGTTACGCCCTCAATCCATGTCATGATCCCGACTATTTTGGTCTCTTTTGCTATCCACATCATGACCTCATTCACCAAGGCTTCATAGCCAACGAAGGAAGTATGCGCTTCGATATGTTCACAATTGGCGATGATCCTGAGGAAGATGAGTTGATAAAACTTCCTCTAGGAGTTGGTTACATCGACTCACTATACAAACAATATCAGCAACGTGCAGCTTGATGAATTAGATATCGACGTCATCTTCCCATGGAGCACGTCTTTTGATGGAAGTGACAGCCACGTCATCGCCGAAAGAGAGAGCGCCTGAGGCTGTTGGAACTTCCAACCAAGCTTCTTCGCCCAGAATTCGCGCTGCTGTCACGTCACCGTGATAGGGCAAGTGAGCTATGACCTTCTCGATATTGACCAAAGAGTCATTGTCAGGCTCAGCCGCAATCTCTTTCATCAATTGTGACAACTTGGCTTTGTCTCGATTACGCAGAGCCTGTGTATACATACGAAAAGCTTTGTTGTGTTCACCCTGTTTACGATGAATATTGCCTAAAACGAAATAAACATGAGGTTTGAGCTCTTTGTCTACGCCTTTGACAGCCTTTTCCAGATCATCTTTGGCTGCCACGAAATCACTAGCAGCGTACTGAACCAGACCACGTCGATAAAGAGCAGTTGGGTCGTCACTGCCACCAGCTAGAGTTTCTTCGGCCTGCTTGAGTATGTCAGCCAATGGGCCTTCAATTGGTGCCTTTGGAACAGCTGCTTGAGCAGCTTGCAATAGAGCCGAATCTAGTGCTGCGTCTGACTGAGGAGAGGCTTGAGCTTCTAGCTCTGTAGGTGCTTCCAACTCATCTTTTTCACCTGCTGGAACAGTTTTGATGGCTTCTTCTTCATCAGGTTCGTCAAAGGCTGAAGGGCCTGTTGGGACGACGGGCGCGGCTTCTACAACGGGCGCAACTTCCGCAACTGGCGCGGCTTCGACAACGGGTGCGGCTTCGACGACGGGTGTGGCTTCGACAACTGGCGCAACTTCCGCAACTGGCGTAGCCTCGACAACTGGCGTAGCCTCGACGACGGGTAGAGCTTCCGCAACTGGCACGGCCTCGGCAACTGGAACGGCAACAGCTACTGCCAGTGCTCCTGCTTCTGCTTGTGCTTTAGCCTCCGCTTGTTTAGCCATGAAGTCTGCTGGGACCTCTTCGATTTGGTCATTTATTGATGTTGCAACAGGGCCGAAGGAGGAAGGCACGGGCCCATCTGGTCTTAACGCTGCTGCTTCTTCGGCTGTTGGCTGAGCTTCCCAAGGTATCTGGCCTGTTATTCGCTCAATGGTCACGGCACCGTGGTAAGGCAAGCTAGCAGCCATTTTCACCATGTTGCCCTGCACGTCATTTGGACTCTCAGCTGCTATTTTGCTCATGAGGTCACCAAGTAATGCTTTGTCTCTTATTCGCAGAGCTTGTGTATACATTCGGAAGGCATAAGAGAAATCGCCTTTTTTTCTGTGAATGTGTCCCAGCACAAAGAGGATATGTGGTTGTACTTCCTCAGAACAAAGCCTCAAGGCCTCATCCATATCCCGCTTGGCTTCCACGTTTTTTCCTTCTGAATATCTAACCAATCCTCTTCGGTAAAAGGACATTCCAGCTGTTGCTCTCGAGGAGCTAATGTGGGCGTCTGCGTCGGCGAGCAGTTCTTGTATGCTAAGAGGCACCTTGTCGCTACTTTTACTCGCATGACCACTTTCTCCTGAAAGTATGCGAGCCAATCGCTCTCTCTCTTTAGCTGCCGATTTGAGATAACCAGACACTCCTACAGCCACGATGATGAGAACGATGACAAGGACAATCACTTCTATGATGTAACGCTGTAGCTGTAGTGTGAGCAAAGATGAACGGCCCAAAGATTTGAGAGTTTTGACCAATTCCTTCTCATCTTTATCAGGCAATCCCTTGTTCTGGATGTAATAATTTTCCAAAGCAGGAAGGGCTTCTTTCGAGCCAATCTTGAAAAGACCAGCAACAGCTTCTGTCTGGGCATTAAGATCATCTGAGAGCAATAGCTGCTCAAACTTTTTGACAGCTTCTGGTGCCTGCAAGTCACTGAGCAATCCGATTGCTTTCGATCTACTCAATGGATCGGAAGCGAGGGAATCAAAAGCCACACAGAGTGGTTTGATGGCAGAATCACCAATCTGGCGAAGGGCTTTGTCTATGTGTTCACTCATTCCCTCTTTTTTCATCTTCATTTGAGCGACGAGTAAACGACCAGCCTCTTCTCCGCCGACAATTCCCAAAGCTTCGATATAGGCTTGCCTGACAACGGCATCGTCATCTGTGGCAGCTTTCGTAAGATTTCGCAGAACGTCGGGTCCGCCCACTTGAGCCAAAGACTTCACTGCAGCAAGTCTTACTTCAGGGACAGTATCTTCCAGTACGGTTGCCAATCGTCCACCAAAAGCTGAGTTACGTGACTTTCCCAATGCAACAGCAACTCTTCTTCTCACCTCTTTGTCACTATCGCTAAGCAAATCAGCAAGTCGGTTATAAACCTTGGGTACATTGATTTTGGTCAATATCTCGACAGCTCGTCTTCTGATGTAATCAGCATTGTCATCCAAGAAGATGAATATCTCCTCGACAGCCTGTCGATTATATTTGGACAAACTCTCTAGTGCATCGGCTCGCACCTGTCTGTTGTTGTCTTTGGCTTGAGCGGCAAAACGCGACCTAGCCGAGCCCCTAAAACGTGTGTAGAGAGCGTCTGTCGCAATCTTTCGCACATCTTTGTTTTCATCTCGTAATGAGCGACCCAGTATCTGCTCCAAACCACGGGCATCGAGACGTGTCAAACCTTCTAGCGCTACCTGTCGCATGGAAGGAGCTGGCTCTTTCATCTTGATTCGTAGCTCATCACAGATGTCAGCCTTGATGTCTTCGTAGGGACGTTCATAAGCTTCTTTCTTCATGGGCAAGTTGAGCTCGAGGAGTTGCTCGGCTGACATTGACGATGTGCCAACAGTATCAACACCAGGCTCTCTGCTGCCAAGGCTGACTAGGGTTTTTAATGCCTCGAGTTTGACGAAAGGATCTGGATCTTTCGCCATAGCCTTCAATGATGGAGCAAAACGCGCGTCGGCCTGGGCGCCAATGCCTTTCAGGGCCAAAGCTCTAATCGTGGGCAACTCATCACCCAATGCTTCATAGAGGAAAGGCAGAGCAACAACGCCTGATTTAGTAAATGCGTCAACAAGGCGCCGACGTATATCTTTTCGTTCATTGGCAACAATATGACTAATGTATTCTCTGTGTTTTTTGCTCTTCGAATAGAGTAAGACCTGCAAGGATGTAATACGTACTTCCATTGACTTGTCTTTTTTGGCAAGAAAGGCGGCCGATGCCAGAGCTTTTTTGTCTGTGCAGCCTATTAGCTCTTTACAACCTTCCAGACGAACTTCTTGTCTTCGAGAGGACATCTTTGTGAGAGCTGTCTGGTGAGCAGGAGTCAAAGCTGCCTGGGCCCCCACAGAACACAAGAGAAATACTAGAATTATCAATGCGAGCCTAAGGCTGTTCAAGGCTCACTCCTTTCTCGATTGCCCTTTAACAAGGACACCATTGCCACATCGTCTATCAACACGGAGAAATCTGGCATTGCTCCAGAGAACTCCACTCGAATTCGTATGGGGTCATCACCTTCTGGTAAACCGTTTTTATAAACTCTCACACGTTTCCAGGTCTTTCCACAGCTGGAACCTCCATCAGGTTCCCACTCCTTCTCCTCATCAGAAACGCTTTCAATTCCGGCGAATAGTCGTGTGTCTCGCGAGGCTTTGGCAAAAAATCGAACCATATACCCACCAACGAGACTAGAGACATCAATAGGTTCACTTACGAGCACAATTCGCCTTTCTCCAGGAGCGGTTTTAATCTCGAGAGCCCTGCTATCCATACGGGCCCCTTTGCCTTTTTCTGTTAAGCTCCCACTACCTGAGAGTACTGACCACCCTGGAATTGTCTCTCCATCTATCTTTTCTTCAAATCCACCATTATCGACAATATTTGTCGTCAGAAATGAGTTGGAAAGAAGCGTTTTCCCCGTTGGCAGCCCGAAACGTATCTCATCTATCCACAAAGGTCCCCTCAAACCTGCAGGGACCGCAAAACGCAAACGAAACACTGTTTCAGATCGACGAGCGGGTAAAGGACTGAGAGAGGCTGTTTGAATTAGCTCTTCCTGTTTATTCAATTTGGCCAGGAGCTGGCCCACTTCCAACCGAACGAAACGCCAACCAGCTCTTTCAATGACTTGCGCCTCTTCGAGTAAATGGTGTTCTTGTTTACCCTCTTCTGGTTCAACGACAATTTCTGCAATGAGCGACGAACCTAGTGGTCCTGAGGCAACATATTCAATGACTGCCTCAGAAGGGTCATTGGGCATGGGCAGTGGTGGCGAATAGAGGCTAAGACCTTTGCCTCCAGATGCCCATAGCTTAAGTGAACCTTCACCTATTGCCACAGTATCTTTGACAAGTCGACTAGCGCCGTCACCAAGAACTGACCAACCTACAGTCATCATATCTGGATGGTCAAAACTACCTGTCCCCAAAAGATCGCCATAACGACTCGTTCCCTTGATGTTGTTGGCCAAACCAGGTAACTCTTGAGACCACTGCATTGGAGAATAAAACAACCGACCAGGATTATAGGTCAGTACTTTTGGAGGATAAGGTCCACGACCTTTCATCAACTGGCCGATTTTCCTCGCTCTTTCATATGAAGGCGGGTGGGAGGAGAAGATTGGGTGGACAGAGAACTTGGAGTGTTTCTTTTCGTATTCGAGTAATCTTTCAATGAAATCTTGCATGGCCGAAGGATTGTATCCAGCTTTTTCACAAAGATAAAAACCTACCCTGTCGGCTTCGAATTCTTGTCCTCGTCCATATGACAAGGTTGCCAAATTACCCAACAACTGTGCACCGAGAAAACCTGCTCTTTCGGCTTTTGCCAAAGCTGCACCCAACATGGCCAAGCCAGTCCACAACATTTGTTTCAGTGAACGTTTGGGATGGTGGCGCATCTCCACGTGTGCACATTCGTGGCAAAGTACTGCAGCCAATTCATCATCGGACTTGACGAATTTCATGAGTCCCTTTGTAAAAAATATTCTGCCGTCAGCCAAAGCCATGGCGTTGATGGAAGAATGGTCAATCAGCCGAACCCGGTATCTCATGCCTTTTTCGTCTTTGCGTTTGAGATGCGGTTTTACACGCAGTAACATTTGATTGACCCAACGAGCCAACTCACCACGGCGGATGATTTTTATGGCACCTGTCTTCGAAGAACGACGTCGAGTGCGCTGTCTCGTAGTGGAAACAGGCCTTCTGTTTCCATAAGAGTCGATGACGCCTCTGGTGATGACAGCATTCTTGGGATTTTTGCGTGCCCAAAGTTTGTTCCCAAGCCCTGCAATTGGCAGCAGGAGCAAGAGTAGCAGAAACAGTCTATTTAGCTTGTAGAGCCGCATCGGGCCGGCCTCCCATTAATATCCAAATGGTCAAAATCAACCCCTTCACCTCGCGAGGCAAATGTTCGATTGCACGACCATTTCTTATGTCATCCATATTCATTTCAACATCATTGATTTCAGGTCTGATTGAACCCAAGAGTCTCCACTTGAGTCTTTTTATGGTCACTTTGGGACCATCTGCCATCATCTCGCCCTCAATGTCTTGCACCTTCATTTTGATTTTCTTTTTCACCAAAATGAGATTGACGGTTCTCGTCCCTCCAAGCAATGTTAGACCTTTGAAGGAGATACTTCGTTTTCCCTTTTTGGGTGTTGGCTGCGGTTTTGGTTTTTCTCCACCTTCGCTGCTGCCACCACCGCCACCTTCACGTCGCTTCTGACGAAAGAGTTTGCCAACGAGATCGGCGCGAATGGAACCACCTTCAATGTGTATTCTGTCGGCTGCAGACATTCCTGCCCGTACCTTTGTCAAAGAAAGACCAATGTCTACTTGAGGCAAGTCAATCATATTCGTTTTGCCGTCAGGGGCAGTCACTTTCAACTCTTTGATGGACATCTCACCTAGTTTGGTGAACTCAACGGAACCGACTTGAGCGTCCAAACCTTGTTTATGTTTCATGAATTGGCAAATGGAGACGCCCACTAATTTCTGGGGAACACCTGCCAAATAAAGGACGACAGACAAACCAAAAATGGCCAATATCAAAATCAATGTCTTCATGAGACAACCCATTATTGACTCCTAAACTGCTCTTGCAACTCTTCTGCGCGTTCAAAGAGGCTCACCAAGGGGAGCCACAAACCAACTCTCTTTTCGATATCCAATTCACGTAATGCCGCCGAAGTCTCTTCTCGCATGCTGCCCAAGGCAGAGAAGAAGGTGTCTGCCCAATCTTGGACAATGTCGTCAGCAATTTCGACGGCACTGTCGTAGGCACGTTCGACTTGACGGTTCATGGTCTTTCCAGCTGCTGATGGGGTCTGTTGTTCCAATCGCCCCATTATCCTGTTCAACAATCCGCCTTCGAGTGCACCATTGAGGCTTGTCGTAATGCCACGAAGCAGTCTTATCTCCAAATCACGAGTGGCCGTTCTCAGCCAAGGACGGACAAGTGCTTGGAAAGATCCAGGGAAAGAAGCTGTAACAGGATCTAAGAATGACTCCCACTCCCCTTCGAGTTCACCCTCGAAAGATTGCATTGAGTTAGCCAATCCATTTTCAAAGGAGACTTCGATGAGGTTGTGTAATCCCTCTACCATACGGTTGACGAAGGTTCCCCTTTCGGTAGCAGATAGGGGGAGGCTTGAACCAAGCAAGCCATGTTCTGTTTGCAAGAGGTCCACTAAATCACGGGCAACAGAACGGACAGCTGAATCTTTTTCTTTCTCGAAACGAGCACAGAAATCTTCTGCCGCTGTCATGAGAAATTCTTTTTTGCGCATATCTATGCGCTCGTCCATTTTCTCGAGTTCCAACTCCCGAGCTCTAGCTGCCATCTCCACTTCATCTCGCCGTGACAATAGTGGTTTGAGCAGAACACGAAATCGGTCCAGAGTTGCCTCATCTTTGATGTTCCTCGATTGAGAGAAAATATCCTCACTGAGAATTCGCTCGAATTCTGGAAAGAGACTTTCAGCCAAAGCTTCTTTGTCCTCATTTTGTCTTGCTCGCAGAGCTGCCTTTGCAGAGACTGCACCTATGCGAGCAAAATAACCAGAGAAACTCTCACGCAGGTCTGACAAGATGGCTTCGCGATCTTCATCTGAGACCTTGTCGATTTTATTGACTACGCCAATGGCCTTACGTGAATGGGCTTTGACGATATCCAAGACTTCACGCTCACTCGCTTTACCAGCTTGGGTAGCACTAAAGAGCCACAAGACAGCATCAGATCTATCAAGGAAATCTCGCGTCGTTTTTTCGTGCTCGGGAATGGGCGCATTGAGACCAGGTGTGTCGACGATATTGACAGACTTCAATATCTCGAGGGGATACAAAATTTCGACGACGTCTACGCCACGCAGAACTTCTTTCTCCCCTTTCCTCTCGTCAACGAAGGAAGCCAATTGGTCGATTGGACGCTCTTCCACATCACCATCACGATATAGAATGCGCAATGCTTTTTCCGTGCCGTATTTGAGATAGTTGATGGTGGCAGTCGTAGGAATAATACCCATAGGTGCAACTGCTTCACCAATGAAAGCATTGATGAAAGATGATTTACCCGTATTAAATTCACCCATAATGGTGACAAGCAAAGGTCTGTCATAGTCTTCACGCAGCTGCGTGAGCTGCCGACCTCTATCGACCATTTCCGGCTCACCGGTGACGAGGACGAGGGCTCGGTTCAAAAGAGAAATCACTTCTTCGGACAAACTGGCAAAACGGCCAGCTACCCGTGATTGATCTGCATGCAAATCGTGGCGACCGGCAATTTCTGCGGCAAGTGTTTTTTCACCGGTATCTTCGAGCCCCTTTTCCAAAGCACGAATGAGACTACGCAAAGGAATGGGTCCAGCAAAAGCACCTCGCCTGGCTTCTACGCGAGCCAGGCCAGTGCGGAAAGCCTCGGCAGCAGCTTTGAGCTGGCCTTCATGCATATATTGAGCACCGACGGCATAGTCGCGCAAGGCACCGAGGTCTCCATCAAAACGCCACCTCTTGGCTTTTTCTGGCTCTTCCAAAGAAACGAGCACTTCGAGGGGACCCAGCCAATCGTAGCGCTGTCCATCACGCAATCTCTCGACAGTGCGTTTGGCTTCAGGAAAACGGTGCATCTCAGCCAAAACAAATGTGCGCAATCCAGCCAACATTGCTCGCTCTTTATTGGTACCAAAACCAAACTGTAGTGGGGCACCTTCAGGGTCGATTTCTCCTGGTGATCGCAATCTAGCTGGAAGATTGTCCAGCTCGAGTTTCTCTTCTTTGTGATCTCGAATGACCACCGATAAAGCATCTGGCAAGCGGCCCATATTAACGAGCAAACAGGCCAACAAAAAGGCAGGCAATGGTGCCTCGGGTACAAGGCGCACTGCTTGTTGCAGACATCCTTCTGCACCTTGGTCGTCACCTTCTGCCAGAAGAGCCAATCCCAATCCAGCAAAGATACGACCATCCTTGGGATTGCCTCCCATCATGGCTTCGAGCTGCTTCTTACCCTCGGCTTCACGGCCAATACGGCACAGAGCAAATGCCAAAGTGCCTTTCATGTCGTCAGTGAGACCACGTTTCTTTTCCCGCTCGAGCAAAGTCACTAATGCTTTGTCATCGTCGAGGTCAGATAGGGCTCTTGCCAAAAGTCTGATGGCTGCCTTGTCGCCAGGATAACGTTCGAGAACTCTTTCGAGACAGGCACGCGCCCTTTTCGCATCATTGGTAGCCAAATAGGCTTCACCCATGGCCTGATGCAAATTGGTCCGCGTATACCCCTCTCTTTTGGCTCGGCGATAATGAGAAAGAGCTTCAGAGTAGTTTCCTTCAGCAGCCAGGGACAATCCCAACCACAGCTCAGCTTCAGGTAAGTCTTTCTTGTAACGCATTGCTCGGCACAAACAGGCACGCGCTTTTTCTTGATCACCTAGGAAATAGTTGGCAATTCCTGCCTTCAGATGGAGAGGAGCATAATCTTTCTCAACTCTTATTCCCTCACGATAAGCAACGAGAGCTGCTGCGTGATTTCCATCTTTCAAAGCGCGGTCGCCACGCTTCATTGCCCTCTCAGCTTCTTCAGAGAGAGTCAACTCTTGCAGGTAACTGCCTAATTGGTCCCACAAGGCCATATCATTTTTACCTCAGTGAATCTTCCAACTCACGAAGCCTGTGCAGCTCTTTGCTCACACGTTGCTCCAAAGCTGCAAGAGCACCATCACGGTCTTTGGCGCTATCTTTTGCCTCTTCGTGCTCTTTTTTCATTTGAGCCAAAGTTGATTTGACTGACTCAGAAGACTCTTCCACCTGTTTGCCCAGTTGGTCTCTGATCTGATGAGCTATGTCAGCGATGTTTTTCTTTGTGTCTTCGACGAGTTGTTTTTCCATCTCACCGAGCAATTTGCCTAGAGTTTTCTTCAGCTCACCACGAAGTGAATCTTGGTGTCGCTCTTCAATGAGTTCTTTCACATATTTTGCGCCAAAGAAAGCTGGAATGAGGCCAAAGACGCCCATGACCATTACACCAACGAGACTGATGGCCCCGCCTGCAACCAAAGAACCCACTTCATAGTACATCTCTTCTTTGGACTCTTTTGATTTGCGCAGCTTGAGTTCATCGACGAACTCTTTTTGTTTCGAGAAGGTAAACTCCTCCAAAACGACTGAGTCCAACTTCTCGAGGACTGCACTCACATCGGTGATGGCGCGGCGTTCCAACTCGCCCAATCGTTCGCTGATAATCTTCTGATTGTCTTCTAGAAGATCTGCAATTTTTTTACGAAGCAAATCGGGCAAAAGCTCTTTGACAAATTCAGCTTCAATGGCTGACTCATCTATGACTATGCCCATATCCTTTTTCAGATTGAGCATTCCTTCGCGCACCTTGGCTTCGAACTGGCGACTCAACTCATCAGAAGCTTTGTTCATTCTCAAGTCCACAGAAGTTTTTACTTTGTCATGCTCTTCCAATATTGGCTCGAGCTTTTTGGACTTCTCTTCGAACTCGGCCAAATCCAAACTCAGACTTTCGCGACGCAAAGCTGCTGCCGTGAGCAGTCGTTTGCTAATACGCAGGGCACGACCAACGGGTACCAATAAAACGACCCGTCCTCGGTCTTTCACCAAAAAGTCACCCAAAGCTCTTTCGAATTCAGGCATTCCTGATTTATCGAGAAGCTCATCGTCATCTGACTCTTTCGCTTTCATGGCCTGTTTTGCTGACAGGGGGAACAAACGACTCTCACCAACGATGTCTTTCAACTTACCTTTGGCGTAAGTGATGACCTCTTCCAAATCAGCTGGATCGAGCTGATCGATTTTGTTCAAAACTAAAAAGATCTTGGAAATGTCATTCTTCAAAATCTTCTCTTCGAGGAAGATCTTTTCCGAACGACTGATGGCAGCTTCACTGTCGAGTACCAAGATGGCAGCGTCGGAACCTGGGATGAAACCGTAGGTAATCTCTTCGCGTTGTTTGTCCAAATCATTGACACCGGGCGTATCAATGAGCCGTACTC
>CAZXTJ010000113.1:0-15998 GCA_964643655.1 uncultured bacterium | reverse complement strand
TTTCTACGTGCTGCGGAACGAAAGCCCACCAGCCATCCCACCAACCATAGTTGGACTCTTCATCTGCTCTGTTGTGAACAGCAGGTTCCGTTTTCAACTTGCTATTGATGGCAACGAGACCTGCTGGCAGTGGATCTTCGAGAACGAGATATTCGCCGCGTAGAGGAATATCGATATCGAGTTGCACTTCAACAATGTCACCGACTCTGATGGCGCGTTTCGTATCACCAGCCAACTTGTACTTTCGTTTGACTTCATAACCCTTGGCCAATGTGCGGCGCAGAGCTTCAGTCATTGGAATGCGATAATGCAAGTTGTAATAGAGCGGAGTGGTTTTGCTCCCTTCGATGGACAGCGTTGGTTTTTCCACCAACTTCGTTGCACTCACATCTACGGTCACCGGTTCTCCAGGTTTCATCACAAGACTCTTCGTGGAGGAACCGTGGCGCACAGTAATCGTCATTGGTCTCTTCAAGTATGTTTCGTTCTTGAAATACTCGGCTAGAGCGAGAAGACACCAACCAGTGTCGTGAGTAGAACGCCATCGTCCTGTTGCACCAGTCCTGGCAATAATACGTTCAGCGATAGAAGCACCCACTGAATCTCTTTCACCAATGTCGCAAGACAACAAGAGCAAGAAGGCCATCTCACGAGCTGCAGAACCAAAGTGACGGCTATCGAAGATAGTCTTCGAAGGATTGGAGCTTTCATCAGCTACTA
Source organism: uncultured bacterium (assembly GCA_964643655.1). GTDB lineage: Bacteria > Muiribacteriota > UBA6191 > CAZXTJ01 > CAZXTJ01 > CAZXTJ01. The sequence goes on along the minus strand of CAZXTJ010000113.1, from coordinate 15,278 downwards.
ACTCATGTAACAAACCTTCCACCTGAGAAGAGGATTTTATCCCAGCTTTTAGGCAAGCAAGCAGGAAGACGACCTTCGCTTCTCTACTAAACTTGCTGAAACGTTGGTTAAGCTGATACATCAACTTGTTGTCAGCCTTACCTTCGGCAGCGAGGACATAAAGCACTAATGCCTGAGTGGTATGGTATTCCTTCAGTTTCAGGTAACCATCAGCAAGTTTCTTGAGATATTTGTGAACTCTATCCATTCTAGCAGCTGGCACTTCATAACCAGCTTTTTTGGCTACGTGCAAAGCCTGAGCAGCAAAAGCACTACCCCAAGAATGTGTATCTCCAGATCCAGGCCAGTATGAGAAACCGCCACCAGAGAGTTGCATTGACAACACTCTTTCAATTCCCGGCTTCAAGAATTTGTCAGCTTCATCAAGAGTAATTCCAGGAATGCGTCCAGCTTTTACAAGAGCACGCAAGCCTGCCAAACTCATCACTCCGCTGGAAGTCTGTTCAATACAACCATAAGGATACTTGAGAAGATATTTGAGTCCAGGATCCAACCTAATCAGCGGATTATCGGTCACCGTCAATTTCGCAGACATGTCGTTGCGTTCATCAACAGGCACGTCATCAATGTCAGGTGGCAACTGAGCTTTCACTATTCCTTTGCCTTCGAGCCTGCCAATGGCCACTCTGTCACTCATGGTCAAACGAGAACGAACTGGGATAGCTTTGGTGACTTTATCACTACCACCCTCGAAACGACCCTCAAAGGAGAACTTGGCAGGTCCTGTCTTACCGACTTTGGCTTTGATGGGGACAGTCACACTGGCATATGCACCAATCTCGATTGGTTTCTTCGAATACTCGAGTTCGATATTTGATGGAGCAGAAACAGAAAGCGTTGCATTTCCTTTGTTGTCTGTTTTGTTGAACAGAGCAACGGAGAAAGACATCTTGTCGCCACGGACGAGGAAGCGAGGCAAACCAGGTTCGAGGTAGAAAGGTTTCACAACCTTCTGCTCAACCTGATGAGAGCCATAACGAGCGCCTTTGTCCACGACGACTGCGTAGATACGATAAGCAGTGATGGTGTCTGGCAATACGAAATCGACCAAGACTTCTCCATCAGAGCCCGTAACCAATGCAGGCGCCCAGAAAGCCAATGGATCGAAGTTTTTCCTCTCTTGCACCTTGCTGCCATGTGCCCCATTACGACCATCTCCACCATCACCACCAGTGAACGGTTTGGATCGGAACTCTCGGAAAGGACTCTGGGCCAAGAGTTTCATTCGCATGTCAGCCGTCTTCACATTGAGACGCAACAAAGTCTCGGCAAACAACTTGGCCAGATCCGGTGTTTTGTAACCAGTGAGAGCCAAGATGCCTTCATCGACCACACAAAGGGCAACTTCGGCGTCAACAGGTCTTTTAGCGCCATCTTTGACTTTTACAGTGACTGACATTCTGTCGCCGGGCAATGGATACCTATCGCTAGGATCTGGCAAAATTTCAACGGCCAAAGACTTGGAAGCCGGTCGAACATTGAGCCTTGCCACACCAAAGAGAGAAACAGGTTTAAAGACGTCTGCCTCTGTTGCATAAATTGGGAAACGACTTCGTCCACAGGGAGCAATGAGAGATACATACACATTTGGTGCATATTCACTCTTCAATTGAACTTGAATTGAACCTTTTCCTTTAGGCAATTTGACCAAACGATGCTCAAGCACCTTGTCTCGCTCAACAGTTAGCAGATAACAGGTAGCTCTTCGTTTTCCACGAATGGCTATCTTAGCCATATCACCTGATGAATAAGAGAGCTTGTTGGGATTGAGTGACAACATAGTCTCACGCTTCTGTCTTTCATCGCTGTCGTACCAATATCCAGAAACCTTGTAAAGACTAGAAGCCGAGTAAGCCATACCATCTTTGTTTTTGTAGTGGAAACGAATGAGGTATTTACCACCATTGCGAAAATCAAAATCAAAGGCAGCTCTACCTTTGACGATTTCTACGGGAGCACGGAACTGACGAGTGAAGACCTCTTCACCTTCCCAACGGACATTGCCTGTGGCGTCACGTTTTCGTACAGAGAGATAAGTCTGTCGCATTACCTCTACTTCAATATTCCCACTATCCACGCGTTTGCCTTCTTCGTCTAGAACAATGGCGCGGAGGGTAGTAGAGGCACCCATTTCGACTTCCTCGGAGTGTTTGGATGTTCCGATGAGCACCTTGGGTTTGACTGTGTATTTCTCTGTGGATGTTGCTGGGCGACCATCAAAGTCCAATACAGTCGCCTGTACCTCAATGCCCATAGTTCCGCTTAGTACCTCAGGTGAGATAGGCAGCTTCACTTCCACTATGCCCGACTCATTGAGCATTGACTCGCCCGTTTCCAGCAGCGGACTGGGGCGAAGAAGATGGTTTTTGAACTCATAGTCACGTTCTTTGGGAATGTTAAAAGTCGTTCCCACATATCGAACGTTCCAACTTACCTTACCGTGGCGAACTGGACCACCAGCGTAATATAGACCTTTGATTTTGGCAGTCAAAAAGTCTCGGTGCACCTCAGTATCAACAAACCGAGGATCAGTCGCAGAAGAAGTACGGAAATCAATTCGCACTTTATGGCGAGGAGGACGAAACTCCTGCAATTCAAATGTTGTCGTTGCAATTGTGTTCTTCGTATTGCCAGCAGGGAAGAAGGCCAGTCTGTAGGTTCCAAGAGGATGGAAGCTCTTCATTTGAACAGTACCAAAAGCCGAACCGAATTCAGTCAGATCGAGATTTTGAGTTGTTACCTTGTCCCCACGAGGCCCCGTTACTCGCATTGAGACGGCCTTCAGACCAGGCACTTTGGGCACTGAATTTTGGAACTTGCGGAATACGGCCTTGAAGTTGACTTTGTCACCTGGGCGATAAATGCCACGTTCAGTGAAGGCCATGCCTTTGACGTTTGAAGACGAAGAAGCAGTCTCTGCCTGAACGCCTGCAGGAATCTCTTTTGTTCCATGATCTAAATTGATCCAGGCATAATCGTCACCCTTTTGGGCAATGACAATGGCGTTTTCCAACTTCTCGAGGCTCATTTCAGCTTCGTCACCATTGGGATCAACTGTTACGACGCGATGAGCCTTTTTACGGTCGACGAGTAAGACACCGTCACCATCTGTTTTACCCAAATCGTAGCGAAAGTCTTTCGTCTCGGCAAAGAGCTTTACACCTGCAACAGGTTTGCCTGTATGGATGGAGGTAACCCATAACAACATCTGATCAGTTGCCTGTTTGATTGTGATGGCGAGGTCAGTGATTTGGAAGAGGCGATATTGGGTAGAAGCTTTCTCCTGGCTTTTCGCAGCTCCACTGCCAACACGAACCAAAAAGGTGCCACCCTTTTCTTTGTCATCACGGAATGTGAGAGGAATAGAAAAAGCTTTGCTCTGTGTTTCATTAACAGTGCAGAAAAAACGATCTGCTTCCAATAAAACGCTGTCTTTTCTCACACGAGCTGGAGATGGAAATGTCAAAGCTGAAACTTCGTCCAACCACCCTTTTAAACGACTCACCAAATCTTTGGTTGCGCCCTTGCGGTAAACCATATTTTGGACATGAGTCTGCTGGTTTTTCGCGTTCATAAAACGTTTGTGATAAGCAGAACGAACCAACTCAGGAGGCAATCTTAGAGCTTCACAGACGACCTCGCCTACATTGACGACAGCAACGTGAACGAGTTGACGACTTTTCAACTCAATGACACGGTTCTCTTCAACGAATGAAATCGCTGGTGAGACGGGAGGCATGGTCACCTTGATTGTGCGGCCACTCTCGAGACCGGTTCCGTTGACACTTTTGAGCTTTTTATCAATGACAATGCGATATTCTTTGCCCGGTTTGAAACCGCCTTCGAGACGAATTTTCCAAGAACCTTTGGCAGAGCCACCAACGTGATAAGGCCAACAGTAGGTATAAGGTCGGACCTTCAACAGCTTTCGCAAATCAGAGCGAGATACAGACTCATTAAATTCTAAATAAACCTTTGAGCTATTAATGCCCGTTGTTTCTGCTTTGACTTTGTCGATGGTCAAGAAAGAGGCCGTCTTGAAAACCACACTCTTCGTCACATACAAAGAGGTGCCACCCTTTTTATCTTTGAGACCCGGTGCCAAAGAAATCTTACATTTGGCACCGCTACGCAGAGGTTTGTCAGGTCGGACGACCAACATGCGGCTGGCCACTCCGTCGACTTTGGCAGCCAACTCTTCATCGGCACCAGAGATTTTCACCTCTTTGGTTGCACCATTCTCTTGGCATGTTATGTATGGTTCAGCCTTTTCAGCGTCCATATCTCTGTCAAAAAGAAGCAAGAGAGTGAAATCACCAGATGGGCGTTCAGCACCGCTGCCAAATGCATGTTTCACAAAATGCAAACGGGCAGCCTCTGAAGGTGCAGCACTAAAAATAAAGAGCAGAACCAATGTTGTTAGAATTGCAGCTCTCATGACAAAACCTCCCTATATATCCATTAATTGTCTTTGGCATACTCTGTTCCTTCAGCCTACTATTAATTGATGAAGTAACACCACAAAGGACTGAGAGGCGAAAATGAAGAAAGTGCTCCTGATTTCAGTGATAATCGTCGTGGCAGTCTTCTGTGTTAAAACCTTATTACTCAACAGATTCTCCAAAGAGCTACTTTGTTCACAGACAAAAAAACACCAAGGCCTCACATTGAGAATAAAAGCGCTGCGCTACGACGGGTACAATAAAGCATTCATAGATGGTTTCGAGGTTTTAGACAAAGAAGGCAAAGATACAGTCATCCATGTTAGCCGCGTAGTTACCAAGATTGATCCATTCAAAGTCCACCAAGGATTGAGGGCTTTCATCGACATCAAAGCTACAGGTGGCAACATTAGCCTGAAAAAACTGAAAAAACTTACCTATGATCTCTGCAATTGGGAAAAAAACAAAAACGCTCGTATCTCTTGGATATACGGAACTGAAGGAAATGCCCCCGACCAAGCCCAGAGAACCATCTCGTTTGAGGACTTCCGTATCAAAGACGGCAAAGCAAAGAGACAATTCATCGCTGCTCCATTCGATATCAAAGGACTAAGTGGAACCCTCAAAACCGATGGACTCAAAGCCTTCCTAGAAAACGTCAGAGGAGACATCAAAATTGGCGATGTCAAAATGGCTGGGCTGATCTCGCTTCCCTTTGGTGATGTAGAAAAGAAAATCTCCATCAAGCGAGAAAAAATCGACTTGGCAAGATTGGGTGACAACAAAGCCAATCAACACCTGCCCAAAGAAATGTGTGAATCACTAACCTTCATCGCATTTCTGCTCGGTGGAAAACCAGTCGTCAAAGCGAACTAAAAAGCGCCGCCCATCGATCCACCACCGCCAGTGTTGGATCCACCACCACCGCCGCCACCTGGAGAAACAGGGATGACACCAATAGACTCATGAGTTTTTTCGTAACCTGCTGGCTCATCCACTTTGTCGTTAACGTAATATTTCGTCCAGAAGTTGGCTAGATCATCTATACGATAACCATATTTATCAATTCCGGCTGCTTCATCTCTAATCCAGTAAGGCTTTAGAACATCTCTGGGACCTTCGACACTAAGTCCTAGATAATACATAGCTTGGCCACTATAACTGGAATAAAGCCAAGGACCTCCCACGCCTGTATCTGCCATGGCCTGACTTGCGCTAGTAGAAATAGCAGTTGCCTGCCAACTCACGTCGTAAGCCACCTGCGCCTGAGGATTGTAGCTGAGCTCGCTAATATAGTCACTTGTGGAAGACATTGTAGGAGAGACACCTTCATGCGAATGAAGCTGTTCGAGTGCATCTTCTTTTCTGAACTCTTTTTCTGGATGGCGTTCCACCCAAGGAGTGCCAGTTTTTTGGCATGCTTGCCTAATGAAGTTTTTCATTGCAGTCAAATCGGAAGATGGCTCTGGTAGCTCTAAGTCAACGAAACGCTCATCGTGCCTACCATCCCAATCACCAGGATCGTTGCCATCAAAGAGGAAGTCAAAGATTCGATCATACATGAATTGAACACCAGGATTTGGTGGTGGCGCTTTGACATACTCTTCCAAGAAGTTCAAGGCCGTACCATCATCAGTCTTGTCGCCAGCAGGGGGTGTAGGATTGGCAGTCCAATTCACTTTTCCATAATTTGTTATGAAAGAATGCGCACGCTCACCATCAACATAGTCACGGACTATATCCCGTTTTTCTGTAGCGAGATCGCTACTTGGATTGTCAAAAATAGCATCCAGATTAGGATTGTCTTCTCTCACTTCATTGATGTCAGTTATGCGTGCCAGTCTCAGCATAGTATGGGGACATTCTTGTAAAGCGCCTGTATTTGCAGCAAATACAAGTCCCTTCATTGATGAGCCCAAGATGCACGGCTCTGGAGAAACTATCAATCGAGCGTAAAAGACACTGGTGTATCTCCCTCCATCGGGAGTCTCACATTCACCTCGTGAATAAATGTCAATTCGACCCAATAGTGTGAGCTCTTGATAGAGCTGTCCTGCGTAAGTGACATTCGTGAGCGCTTTTGTACTCTTCATGTCTTTGACAACCACGACAAAGTTCACATCATTGGTACTGAGTCCAATATCACCAGGTCCCAACACTCCCAAGGTGGTTCCTGAGCCAGGCGTCCCATCGCCACCGTACCAGCGGCCATCGTTTTTCAACTTTGCAGCAGCGGCTTTGATGCCTGCAAGGGCATTGGCACGGGCTGTACGGGCAGCCAAGGAGTTTTGCATTGAGCCTGTTTGGCTGCCTGAAAAGAGAACCATCGAGGAAACCATTATTGCCAAAATGGTGATGACGACAATGGCCAGCGCCATTCCAAAACCTGAATTTTGTTGTCTCATCTCATCACTTCCCTAAAAGCCATTGCTGGCGAATGCTGAAACGCCAAGGCTCAATCTCGCTTTTTCAACTTCTTTGGCATCTTCTCGTTCAGAACCATCAGCAGTCATTTCACAGCACACTTGTCCTTCAAGCGGGTGACTTACTGCAAATGTTTTGATTTTTGTAGCTAGCACCTCTGGTTCATCATCGAGGCCACGAATCTTCAGCTCTTCATTTTCTGTCCAGTAGATGATCCTCAGGTCGTTTTCTGGTCCGGTGAAGACTATTCTTGTGGCATTGGTGGTTCCAACTGGAGGATAAAGAATTGCGGTACCTAGCTCGATTTCGGCTCGCAACTTTCGTTCAGCAATTCGCATCTGCTGAATGACGTCTAGTTTGTTTACATTGAACCAAGCCAGACTGGACATTCTAAATGTACGAAAGAAGAAGATTGCCAGTAGTGCCGCAAGCACTATAGCTATAACCATCTCTACCAAGGTCAGACCTTTGTGCTTGTTTTTGAGCAATTTATATCCGCCCTTCGACGGTTTTTACAGTCACCTGGCGGTCTTTGGTCACGAATGGGTCGTGCCATTTGACTGTAACTTCAATCATGTACAGGGCATTACCCAGAGATTGTATTGTTCGGGTCACGTCGAGCTGACGTAATTGGGCGGCAGTTTTTTCCAGAGCAGCTGATATATCGGCAGTCACATTACTCGTTCCAGTTGGGTCGCCTCCCATAGCCACTTCTGCTTTGGCTTGTGATACAGCCAAATCAGCGAGAGAGGCAGCTGAGGCATATGCTTTCACAGTGTGAGTCTGCCTAACTCCTGTACTGAAGGTCCCTAAAACGGGAACGAGAATGATGAGTAGAAGACAGAAAGCTCCTAAAATTTCGAGGAAGAGACTTCCTTTTTTATTCTTCACTACTAACCTCCACTAACTTATGACAGTTTTTGGGGTCATTAAGTTAGAAATTCTCGTTGGTAATATACTGTATAATCCAAGCATACAAGGAGGAGAGCCGTTGGCAGCTAGCGAAAAGAAGCGAATGTTCGGTGTATATGAGCTTCGTGGCCATCTGAGGCGCGAAGGAAACTACATCGAAGTTTTCAAAGCTTTTGACACCCAAGCTGAAGAGACTCTCGAGATACGTATACTGAAAATCCCTGAGGACAAGAGTCAAGACGGACTCAGCGAGAGATTTGGTCACGAAATCTCTCTTTTGGCCAGAGTTGACCATCCCAGTATAGTTCGAGTCATCGACGTCGGAGCTGAGCAGGGATACCCTTTCTATACCGTTCCACTCGTCAAAAATGTAATGCTCAGTAAATACACTGAGGACAATGGCGGAAGCCTGGGACTCGATGAAGTCCTGAAATTCGGTGAGATACTCACCGATGCTCTCGCTGTCTTACATGAGAAAGGCATTCTTCATAGAGGTATCTCCCTCAAGACCGTTTTTGTAGATACAACTCAAGAGGTTCCATATTTTGGCGAATGTTCTGTAATGAAAGACATTAGAGCCAAATTTGGACTCTCTGAACGTGGTGTTCCATCGCTGGCTTTGTACACAAACGCCCCAGAGATGTTGACCATGGATAAATGGAGTGAGCAGACGGACGTTTACCAGATGTGTTCACTCATGTACCGATTGTTGACGGGAAACATCGCCTTACCAGCAACTATTCCAGAAAAGTATCACAGTGTTTATGCTGACATAGTAGACATCAAGAGCCCTGGAGACGTTTTGGCTTGCCACGGGGACCTTGTCGGTTTGGACACCGTTCTTGTGAAAGGTCTGCAGTTTTCACCAGCTGACCGTTATGAATCAGCTGTCCAACTGCGTGATGCTCTTCGCTCAGTGGCGAGAAAACGGAACTTGAAGTTGCTACTTCGCGAAGAAGTAGCCAAAGCAGCTAGCGTAGCTCATGTTAGGCCGAAAGAGAGCGCAGAAGAACGCAAAGAACGTCGTAAAACGGCCAAGCGCGAAAAGGCAGAACCGAAGCCGGTAACAAAAGAGCGCCCCTATCTTTGGTTGGGTGTGGCAGCAGCTGCCCTATTCTTGCTTGCTGGGTTTTTCATCGGCAACTTCTCTGGTCAGGGGTCACCCTCATTACGACCGACGAAAAGGCCAACAAAAGGCAATTTGGTCAATGTTGGGACAAAACCTAAAATGGCTCACAGTGGCGAAAAGGCCAGAGAGCTAGTTGAGGTCTTCGAAAAGACCAAAAGTGAAGAGTCTTCTGATCAACGTTTCCGTGCTCAGTGGACTGCCCTCGACAATTGGGTGAAAACGCTCAAGAAACCCGTTGATGGTGTCGGTACTCACGTTGCCCTTTTGCGATTACGGATGCGTTACTCTCGTGGTGACAAAAAAGCTGTTCGCGAGTTGGAAACAATGGTCGACAGAGCTGTTCAGCACATACGTGGAGATTCTTAGTCAGCCTTCTTCTTCTTTTTCAGATGAATGCCATGGCGAATGAGGCCAATTCTTTTGATGGGCATATATCGCAGCCAGGCTCGACCTTTGACACGCCAAGCTGGCAGTTGTCCCCAGAAGCGACTGTCTTTCGAATAGTCGCGATTGTCACCCATCATGAAGAAGTTGTCTGGTTTGACTTTGATGGGTCCCCAATTGTCTCGCCGACTGAACATTCCATGCCCAAAACGACGAAAGTCTTTGTTGACCACATATGGTTCGTCAGCCCGTTTGCCATTTCTGAAGAAAGCTTTGTTATGCATACTCAGTTCGTCACCAGGCATGCCAATGAGCCTTTTGATAAAGTCCTGCGTATAGTTTTTGGGATATTGAAAGACTATGATGTCACCAGCTTCTGGAGCTCGGAAGAGCAAACTTACTCTATCGACGAGTATGTAATCGCCAGGAAAAAATGTGTCTTCCATGGAGCCTGTGGGGATGTAAAAGGCTTTGATGACAAAGGTCTGAATGAGCACAAAAAAGATGGCTATTTTGACGAAGGGCTCAATCCAGTTACGGACAGGGCCTTTGAAGAAAACATCGAATTCAAAGACATCCTCATCAGAAAACTCAAATCTGAAGGTATTCCGCCCACGTCTCATCTGAAACTCAGTATCGAAATCACCTTTTGAAGGCCTAACGTTTTCGAATTGTAGTTCTTCACCTGCAAAGGAGTGCCGCAAGATGAATTTTTTCGGCCCTTCTTCATGGGTTACACCTGACAGGTTCACTCGTGACGACGTGAGAACCCACTCCTGCCCAGGAAGGTCTTTGTAATGAATGGCAGCAGTTTTCCCCTCTTCGCTGAAGAAGAGCTCTGAAAAACCGTACTTATGTATCTCAGATGTAGCCATAATTGACCGTCAATGGTACCACGAAAGGTCTTTCATTGGGTGGCCCAAACGAATTGTCTCGGTTTTCCATCAAGTCCACGGCCTCTCTCTGCTAACCATAGTCTTTTTAACAGGGCTTCTGCACTCATCCAACGAGATGAAGCGCTGATACGTCTAATGTCTCCGAAATTGGTGTGGCCAGGTACGTTGGTGCCAAATTGTGTGTTGAAGACGAGTTTATATCCAGCTTTTTTGGCTAGTTTTATGTGTAATCGTGTTCTTTTGCCATGGGGCCAGGCCAATGTAGTGACGGGCAAACCTACTTTGTTTTCGAGCACTCTCTTGGCCACTTTCAAATCACGATACAACTCTCGCCACCGCTTCATGCGTCCCTTTTTGTTGCCTCCGTAACGAATGTAAGTAACGAGGTTTTTGTGCATAGAATAGGTGTGAGAGCCGAATTCAACCAAACCTGAGGCAGCCATTTCGCGTACCTCATCCCAAGTGAGGGCATTGCCTGAAGAAGCACTTCGTTCTTCTACGACCTTGCCGACAATTAGGAATATGGTCGCTTTCAGCTTGTGTCTTTTCAGCAATGGAAAGAGGATTTCGTAGTTGTTCCTATATCCATCATCAAAAGTGTAAATGACGGGTTTACAACCTTTTTTTAAACCAACATCATATCCTTTTGTCAGATAGGGGACTTGAGAAGCGAAAAAACTCTGATAACCGTTAGTTCGAAGCTGAAGCACCATTTTGGTGAATTCGTTTCGTGGCGTAACCAAAGCCTCGGCTTCTCTTCTGTGGGAGAGGTCATGGAAGGTTAGGACAGATACTTTTTGCCTTCTGGCTCTTTTGGGTACTCTTTTCTTCGGCTTGGCTCTTTTTCGCTTCTTTATTGCTTTGACAATGACTTTGGCTGTTTTTTCCCTTTTGGTGATACGTTTAGGTCTTTTGAAGACAGTCCGCTCTTGTGGCGGAAAGAGGCAGAACATAGCCACAACAAAACTGACGAGTGCAAGAAAGATTGTCAGTGCTGTCCAAACAATCCCCCCTAGAACCTCGTGGCTTCTCATTTGACCTCATTCAGGGAAATAGACCAGACGTATTATAAACAGCACTGCTAGTATCCTCAGAGTCCATGAGACTCTATCTTTGCGTCCACCCAGAATATTTAAGATGGCAAAGGTCGTTACGCCAAAAATTAGTCCGTTGGCGATGCTATAAGTCAAAGGCATCATGATTATAGTGAGAAAGGCTGGAATTGCGTCACCATAATCGAAGAGGTCTACTTCACCGAGACTCTGCATCATGAGATAACCAACGAGAATGAGGGCTGGTGCTGTTGCACAAGCTGGAATTGCCATCACTATAGGTGCAAAAAACATAGCCACAAAAAAGAGAACACCAGAGATAACAGCTGCCAAACCGGTTCGACCACCTTCGGCAACTCCCGCTGCACTTTCAACGTAAGTCGTAACTGTAGAGACACCCAAGACAGCACCGGCCGTCGTTCCGACGGCATCAACCAAAAGTGCTTTTCGGGCACCAGGGAAATTGCCATCTTTATCGAGCATTTTTGCCTTTGTGGCAACACCAACGAGGGTCCCCACAGTGTCGAAAAAGTCCACAAAGAGCAAAGTCACGACAATGGGGAGAAATGCCCAAAAGGAGATACCCTGGAATGAAAGTTGACCAAAAATTGGCGCAATTGACTTCACCTCAAAAGCACCACTGGGCAAAAAGATATCGACTTTAGCAGCTGCTTCAGGACCAATGTTATAACCATAGCCCCACGAAATGAGAGTACAGGCTAGAATTCCCCACAAGATGGCACCTTTGATACCTCTTTGCATCATGACTGCAGTCATCAGCAGACCGAAACAGCAGATGAGCACACGAGGATCGGTGAAGTGCCCCAGTGTAAGCAAAGTTGCCTTATGAGGAACGACCATTTTTGCATTGTTCAAACCAATAAAGGCTATGAAAAATCCAATTCCTGCAGAGACAGCCACCTTGAGTGCCAAGGGAATGGCATTGACTACTTTCTCTCGCACATTGGTCAAAGTGAGAACAATAAAGATTAAGCCTTCGACGAATACGGCAGCGAGGGCAACCTGCCATGGTACCTTCATACCAATGACGACAGAGTAGGCAAAGAAGGCATTGAGGCCCATTCCCGATGCAAGGGCAAGGGGCAAGTTGGCATATAGACCCATCAGAATACAAGAAAGGCTTGCAGCCAAGCAGGTAGCTGTGATGAGTGCACCTTTGTCCATTCCTGCAGCTGAAAGAATCATTGGATTTACAGCAATGATGTAGCCCATTGTCAGGAAGGTTGTAACACCTGCAATAATTTCTGTCCGCACATCAGTGCCATGTTCGGAAAGACCAAAATAACGTTCACAAAAGGCACCAACTGGTGACATCAATCCTCCATCCCCTCACACAAAGGACACTCAACACGTTTACACTCACTTCCGTCTATATACCCTGAACAGGGAATATCAACTTCGGCAGAGAGCGCTATCGATAAATATTCATCGGAGAGCTCAGCAGCTTTGCGTAATGAAAGCCAAGCTTCGCGAAAACAACAACGACTATCAGGTCCATTACATAACTCACGTAGTACCTCTGCCGTCACTGTCATGACATTGAGGCGCCCTTGGCCAGCCGTAGGATCAACGTCACGAATCACGCTAAATGCCAGAGCTACACCCAATCCAGCACCGCAAGCGCCAGCCAAACCACACCAACCCTCTTGGACACGCAAACCGCGATTGATTACTTGGGTCATGGCTTCTCTCGTAACATCTCCACCACAGTTGCGATATACGGCCATTATTGTTGCTGGTACGACTGCGTGGTAAGCGATACCACAATTACCCAAATTCAGCTCTTTACGTATTCGTCCCAAAAGGGCAAAGAGATCTTTGTCGTCACTTTGCCAACAAATGTCCTCTACCCGTGAAGCCAAGGTCTCAGTCATGGCTGAAGAGCAGTTGGCGCATGTGGCGAATTTGTCATCAGTCGACATTTTTGCGACTCACCTTCCTTGAAAGGCAGTATACCTCACTGTTACAACGCGAACGGCAAAAAAGTTGATCACTGAATTACAGAAGAACAGGTAGTGAATGGTATGCTGGTAGGACCTTGAGAAGAGAGGAGCGCAGGGGCTATGACAATTCGTCAACTGATGTTCCAAGCAGAGAGTTTACCGCTATGGACGCAGCTCGCCGCCCTGGCTATTCCACCGGTTTTCACCCTCTTCTGTTCTTTGTTTCATGAACATGAAGATGGAAATCAATGGCCATGGAAATATGTTTATTCACTCATAATATTTGCAGTTTTTATTCCTGGCGTATTTTCCATAGTCGTCATTGGTTATTCCGCTTTTATGGTTCAAGAGAACCTCTTGGATGCCAACATCGCCTTTGTCTTTGGTCCGATTGTTTCGATGATGTTGACCATACAGATAATGAAGTGGAATTCAGTTAGTATCAACCGACTACCGGGTTTTAGCCGCTTAGTCGGATTAGTCTTATTAATCGGCTCTGCATCAGTAGGTTCCATCATCATCTTCAAAGCGAGGATTTTGATCTTTGCTTCTATGGGGGATATGTTCCAACTGATGTTATTGTTGTTGGTCATCATGTACGTTGGCTATTATTATCTCTTCTGTCGAGAAGACCCAGAAGACGAATACGATCTATAGTACTGACGGGCGCTTGACCACTGCCATGGCTGTAATCTAAGGTTGCCCCGTGAGCGAAGAAACCAAAAAACCGAAAAGACGGACGAGAAATAGACGCAAACTCAGTATCACTGGGGGGAAAACTACTTCCTTCATTCCTACTGATGGAACGATACTGAGCGACCGTTACCGCCTGGAAAAAGAAATTGGCCGTGGCGGTATGGGAGTCGTTTATCGAGCCTATGATCAAGAGCTAGAGATTCCCGTAGCTATCAAACTCTTGCCTCCTGAATTGGCAGCAAGTAAACGAGCAGTCAATGATCTGAAGCGAGAAGCAGTATTGGCCATGCGTCTGCGCCACCCAGGGATCATGGCCCTTTATCACTTCGACGACTCAGAGACTGTCAAATACCTCGTAATGGAGCTACTCATTGGTTGCTCCCTAGAGGATAGACTCGTCGATTCTCCTGATGGTTATCTTCCTGTCAATGAAGTGGTGACTTTGGCACAACAAATTGCTCCTGCAATCGATTATGCCCACTCAGAAAAGGTCATCCACCGCGACATCAAACCCAACAATATTTTCCTCCATGACAAAGATGGTGAGACCACTCCACGCATTATGGACTTTGGTATTGCTCGCCAGATGAAAGACTGTCTTTCACGAGTCTCTAACCAAGATTCAGCGGGCACTCTGTTTTACATGAGCCCCGAGCAATTACAGGGTAAGCCAGTAGACAAAACCTCTGACATTTATTCATTGGCTGCAACCTATTATGAATGTCTGTCTGGTACACCACCTTTTCATCGAGGTTCAGTCTCTTATCAAATCGTCAACAACAATGTAGACCCCATTGACGGCGTCCCAGAGCATGTGAATGCAGCTCTATTAAAAGCATTGTCCAAAGATCCGGAAGACCGTTTCTCTTCAGCCACAGAGTTTGCCAATGCCATGGCTACTCCAGAGGAAGAGGCAGCACCGCCACCTCCACCACCACCTGAGCCTGTTGAGGAACCTGTTGAAGTTCCTGAGGAAATGCAGCCTCAAGCAGAGGAAAAAGTAGAGATACAAGAAGAGGAAGTGGTGGAGGAACCACCAACTCCAGAAGAACCTCCCAAAAAGGAACCCAAAGAGAGCACTCCTCCCAAAGAGGAAAAGCCGCAAGAAGCTAAGTCCAGCTGTATGCAACGTGGTTGTTCTTGTCTTTTTTGGTTGATCTTGGCTTTTGTCATTCTTGGTCTCTTCTGTTATGCCCTCGATGAAGCAGGTTTATTGGACCAGTACCAACCTCAGCCAACTCCGAGCCAGACTGCGACGGTCGACTATCCTACTCGACCGTCGCAGTCTGGCTCGGAGTTGGCTGAGGTTGGTACTGGTC
>CAZXTJ010000112.1:0-16008 GCA_964643655.1 uncultured bacterium | reverse complement strand
TGCTTAGTCATTCCTCGATAAATGATGTGAAGTCCATGTGAACGACCAATGTGAGCCATCTCGTGGGCAATGATTCCAGCAAGTTCCGCTTCATTGCGACAAGCCTTCAGCAAACCAGTCGTCACCAAAATGTAACCACCAGGTGCTGAACAGCCACCTACTTCTGGTGAGTCAATGATACCGACATGCCAGCCAATGTTTCTCAGAAGTTTTTTATCCTCTTTTGGCAAACTGGGATCGTTGATACGGGGAGGGACATAATCACTGTCATAACGGATACGAGGGCGAAGCGGTTCAACTTTACTCAGAGCGAGAGCAATCAGATTGCAGTAATCCCATACATCAGCGTATTTATTTTTATCTAGCAGAGGCCGGCCATAACTGTTGATAATCTTCGCCGTTACTGTATCACCAAAGGATGCCTCATCTGGAATTTCTACGGTCTGTGGTTTCTTCACAAATCTGTCGAGAACGCCATTGGCTTCCTTTTGCTCTTGAGTCAAATTGGCTGATTGAGCAGGTGCTTTTCTAACCGTTTTTACTCGACGCCTTCGCTTGATAGGATTGCCAAAAATGTCCTTTTTTGGCCAAGCAAATGAACAATCACAGGTGATTGTTCCTACAAAGAGAGCAATCATCAAAACAATAAGAGTATTTTTCATCTTTTTCTCGCTCTCTATTAAGGCAGGTAGTCGCCCAAGCGACCTTCGCGTAAGAATTGATCGACTTTTCTCTCAATAATCTTTGCGCGTTGTGCTCGGTTACCTGTTACTCCGGTAATTCTGTATTCAGTTACGATGTCAGCGGCTTTCATATCATTTTGGTTGAATACTTTCTCTTTATTCATCACTTTACCCAAGGAGCTGATTCCTCGGGCTGCAGCAGCTGAACCATAACCACTCTGATCTGTGCCTTGCCCAATACGCTCAAGGCCGCGTAAACGAATGTTTTCAGGTGTTCGTGCTTTTGAAGGATCAGACATAATGACTGCCATTGCTCTTACCCAACCGGCAGCTTGACCCCTTTTGATTTTGACCCACTTGCGGCCTTTTCTATCGATTTCGTCCACACGGGTGTATTTCGGAAGGTTCACACCTGGGACCTTACCGGCTCTCATCTTGGGAGCAAGACGTAGCTGAAGTGATTTCACGTTTACCATCAATGTCTCCTTGTAGTGCTTTGCTGCCTGCAAAGTAGGTGAGAAAATGATGGAGATGGCAATGACTGCCAACACACCTTTGAGCACTCTCATTCTATCCCTCCTTCCTCCACTTGTTTGGTGGAGTTTGTTATTCAAGCTAACCCATTTAAACATACTCTACTTAGTCTTTAACCTAAAGACACCATCCCAATCCTTGCCTGGAGGATTCTCTTTGAAGATCTCGCATCTGTTGATGTAAGCCTCACAGGGACCGTCTTCAGGCATTATCTTCAGTCCTTTTTTGAAGTGTTTTATTGCTTCGTCGAACTTCCGCATGCGGTATTGCATTAAGCCATGCTCAAATGCGTCGAGCATGGCATACTGTTGCTCTGAGAGTACGTCTTCGCCTTTGATGCCCAGTAGTTCATAAACGTGAACACCTTGTTTTTTACCTTTTACTGCCAGGACATCGAGTTCGCGAACGAGGACGTCATCTTTGACCAAGGCGTAGGTCTTTTCACCCAGCATCACGAGTGTGCCGAACTGTTTGTTGGCACCTTCTAGGCGAGCGGCTAGGTTCACTGCGTCACCGAGAACCGTATAGTTCAGCTTTCCTTCGTAACCTACGTTTCCTGCAACCATTGGACCTGAATTGATGCCAATACGAACGGCAACCTTGGGTTTACCTTCTTCTTCCCATCGTTGCTGCAAACCAATAATGTCACGTTGGTTTCCCAAAGCGGCACGACATGCGTCGAGGGCGTGATTAGATTCACCTGGATAAACACCAAAAACGGCCATAATGCCATCGCCTTGGTATTTGTCCAAATAGCCTCCCTGCTCGATGATCTCGGCAGTCATCAGTTCAAGGTATTCATTGATGAGGACCAACAATTCTTCTGGTTCGAGAGTCTCAGATAGAGTGGTAAAGTTGGCCAAATCAGAGAAAAAGGCAGTCAGTTCGCGCCTATCCCCACCTGCATTAATCAGATCTGGATCTGCCTCGAGCATGGCCACAATTTCAGGGCTCATATATTTAGAGAACATACCACGCACTTCTCGCCGCTTTCTGTCCTCAACAAAATAGTTCCAAGTGACACAGACGAGATAAACGGACGCCAGTGCCAACAAAGGAGTGAACACATCTAGTTGGTAACGGTAGGCACCAAAAAGTTGCGCCGATGAAGTCAAGTAGGTAAGAGCGATGATTACGGCAACAATCGTAGATCTGAATGGTGAGCCTGAGTTGAGAAAGAGTACTGCTCCGCCAAAACAGATGAAGGCGATGATAGCCAGAACCAATCCAGAGCTTGCTCGCTCCATGAATTTATCTTCGAGCAAACATTCAATTGTTGCCAAGTGTTTGATAAGAGCTGGTTCATTCGGACTGAATGGAGTTTCCTTGATATCGTGGGCACCGACGATTGTTGTACCGATTATGATGTATTTGTCTTTGAATACTTTGGGATCAATCAAGTCTTCGAGCTTGCCTTTTGCGTCCGTATACTCCTTTTTAGAAAGCTCTTCATCAGCAATCTGCTGCGACATGACAACCATCCCCAAAGAGTGGTTTTCATATCTCTCTCGTAGAGTGCCCGACCAACCAATCAAATAGTGGCCATTTTCATTACGCGGAATTGGTATACCTTTGCGCAGCAGTTGGCCACTCTTGTCAAACCGGATGAGTCCAGGTTCGCCTTTTAGGACTGCAGCCAATCCCATGCAGGGAATTGCTTTGTTTTTTACATCCTTGTGTCGAACGATGAGAGCTGTTCTTCTAAGAGCTCCATCATCATCTTGCTCACCATCGACCCAGCCAAAGCCAACCTCGAGATCTTTATAAAAGGCTGGAATGGGTTCATCAGCGACTTCACCAGTACAGACCACCATGTTTTGTACAGATGAGAGATCACTCGAGGGAATAACTGGACTTACTGAACTGAGGAATTCCAGTTCGTCTGATGAGATCTTCAGTGGACTAACACTGGGCAATCGATAAGGTAAATACACCAACGTGGAAGCCTCGATAGCTTCGCGAAAAATGAGATCACCCATGCCATGAGGTGTGCCACCTTCTTCGGGCCAGGTTGTAATTCCTTCAGAGTCATCGAGGTTGGGTTCGGGAAACAAAATATCAAAGATGATTGCTTTGGGTTTGCCTTTGGAAACAAAATCTAGAATGCCTTCCCAAGCTGCCCTATTCCAAGGCCAACGGCCAAAGATTTCGAAGTCAGTGAGAAGGGTTTGGGTCTCGTTGTCTACAGGAAGATAGATGACTTTGTCGTATTTTCCTTTTGGTCTGTAAAAAGTGAAAAAATAGTCGAAGATGTGCTGCTCAGCGCTCTCTATTAGTGGCCAGTGAGTGGCAGTTCCCTCAAAGGACTTACTCACCAAATCATCGCGGCGCTCTATCATTTGCCAAAAACAGACAAAGATAATCAGTCCAATTAGTAGGCTAGTTAGTAGGCGTCTTTGCCAATCTTTCACAGGTTACCCAACTCTTTCTCGAAGACTTTGAATGTGCGGCTGTCAAAGAGCACAAAGACGACCTCCTCGAGGCTAGTCTCTTCACTGAGGTGTTCTTTGACTGTGTTGAGGGCAATTGGTGCGGCTTTGTTCACAGGGAAACCATATATTCCCGTACTTATGGATGGTAAGGCTATAGCTTTACATTGCTCTTGATTAGCCAGTTCCAGGCAAGTCTTGTATGCTGAGGCAAGTAGTTCTGGCTCGCCATTTGCGCCTCCTGACCAAACGGGGCCAACAGCGTGAGCAACGTATTTGGCTTTGAGATTAAAGGCTGGAGTCAAAACAGCGCTGCCCGTTGGGCAGCGCTTGTGGTTTCGACAGGCTTTGAGCAAATCGGGACCAGCCGCACGATGGATGGCGCCATCAACGCCACCACCTCCAGAGAGGGCACTGTTGGCTGCATTAGCGATTACATCTATCTCCTGGTGAGTTATGTCACCTTGAACGAGTGTTATCGTTTTAGCACCAATTTTTTTGCTGGCACGTGCCATCATAGCCCCCTCCCTCGCTCACTCATCTACTATAGACAAGTATGTCAGACCTTGCCACCAACGAGTGACAATAATACTGAAGCAGCTACAGCCGTTCCGATTACTCCGGCAACGTTTGGTCCCATTGCGTGCATCAAGAGGAAGTTGCGAGGATTGGCTCGCTGTCCCTCTAGGTGTGCAGTGCGGGCAGCCATGGGCACAGCAGATACACCGGCAGCACCGATGACGGGATTAATCTTTCCACCAGAGAGTATTTTCATTATCTGGCCAAAGATGACTCCAGCAGCTGTTCCTGCCATGAATGCTACGAGACCAAGAGCCACAATCTTGAGCGTTTCCGCTTTGAGGAAGTTGTCAGCGTCCATTGTGGCACCAACTGTTATTCCAAGGAAGATTGTGGTGATATTGCAAATCTCGTTCTGAGCACAGCGAGACAATCGCTCGACGACTTTTGATTCGCGAATGAAGTTACCAAACATCATCATGCCGATGAGAGGCACTGCTGCTGGCAACAACAAACCAACAAAGATGGCCACGACAATGGGGAAGATGACTTTCTCAGTTTGGCTCACTTCGCGAGGTGTTGTCATAACGATTGATCTGTCTTCTTTGCTCGTAAATAGACGAATAATCGGTGGTTGAATGAGGGGAACGAGAGACATGTAAGAATAACTGGCCACAGCGATGGCACCCAAATATTGTGGAGCCATTTTACTGGCCAAATAAATGGAGGTGGGACCGTCGGCTCCACCAATAATGCCAATAGCGCAAGCCGCCTTCAAGCCAAACCCCCAAGTAACGGCACCTACGAGAGCAACGAATACACCGGCTTGTGCAGCAGCACCCAAGAGGAATGTAATTGGGTTTGCCAACAAGGGCGAAAAGTCAGTCAGCGAACCGAGACACATGAACATAACGATGGGAAAGATCTCGCTAGCCGTACCTGCATCGTAGATGACTTTCAAAAATCCGTGGCCTTCCATAATGCCACTACCAGGAAGATTGACGACAATAGCGCCAAATCCAATGGGGATGAGCAGAAGAGGCTCGAAGCCTTTTTTGACAGCCAGGTAGAGCAATACTCCGCCAACAAAAATCATTACGAGATGATTTAGCTGCAGAAGAGCAAAACCTGAATCTGCATAGACTTTTAAAATTGGTTTGAGGAGAGCTTCCACTAGTGGCTCCTCACTCAACTTTTACGAGACCAGCACCAGCATCGACGGAGTCGCCTTCTTTGACGAGTATTTCTTTCACTTCACCATCGGAGCCAGCGTTGACGTTGGTTTCCATCTTCATAGCTTCGAGAACGACGAGTACGTCACCAGCCTTAACTTTTGCGCCAACGGAAACTGGCACTTTGAGCACTTTACCAGCCATCGGAGCAGAAACTACTCCAGGAGCTGCTGCTGGAGCGGCCTTAGCTGGTGCGGCAGCTGGTGTAGCTGCAGGACGTTGGGCTGGTTTTGCACCAATAGGCCCACTAGCATCTTGTACTTCTTCTACCTCTACATCGAATTGGCGACCATCCACTGTCACCTTAAAGCGTTTTTTGACGCTCATTCGTTATTACCCTTTCTTCAGCATCCGCTGGCGACCAGCCATGGCCCAGCGAGCAGTCTGCACGTCATAACCGGCAAGGCTTGCAATACGGAATTTCCGGCCTTTCATCATGGAAGCTACAGCTGCCGTGATGGCGGCAACAGTTGCTGGATCCAGTTCATCTTCACTAACTGGTTTAGCAACTGCTTTTTCTGGAGTTTTGGTTTGAACAGGTTTCTCAACCGCTGTGACAGCTCTACTCAAGACGGTCATCATTATGGCGATGAAAGTCAAAACGGAGAATACGACCAACATGGCTACGCCTGAGACGTAGAGTCCATCGTACAGCTCTGTTTTGCTCGCAGCTGCTGCGGCGACTGTCGTTACCTTTGTTGCTGTCGTAGGATCCATTAACGCTCCTTATTACAGGGGAACATTCCCATGTTTTTTATCGGGCAATGTATCCTGCTTACTCTTCAAGACACGAAGAGCTTGAACAAGACGTGGTCGTGTTTCATCAGGTTTGATGATCAGATCCACATATCCCTTACGTGCTGCCACATAGGGGTTATACAGAGCGTCTTCATACTCTTGGATCTTCTGCTGACGTACTGCTTCACGTTCTTCTTCTGGTGCGGCTTTGATTTCGCGACGGAAGATTACATTGGCAGCGCCTTCAGCACCCATGACGGCGATTTCTGACTGAGGCCAACAGATCATCAAGTCAGCACCCATGTCTTTACTAGCCATGGCTACGGAAGCACCACCGTAGGATTTACGGACAGTCACTGTGATTTTTGGCACTGTTGCCTCTGAATAAGCGTAAAGCAGTTTCGCACCGTGACGAATAATTCCTGCGTGCTCTTGCTGAGAGCCGGGAAGATATCCAGGTACATCAACAAAAGTAACAATGGGAATGTTGAAACAGTCACAGAAACGAATGAAACGCGACGCTTTGTCAGAAGCATTGATGTCCAAACAACCAGCCATAAAAGCAGGTTGGTTGGCCACTATACCGACGGTGATGCCATCGACGCGTGCAAATCCTGTCACTATGTTCTGAGCGAATAACGCCTGTGACTCCATGAAGTCGCCATTGTCCACAACTCGACAGATGACGTCACGAATGTCATAAGCCTGCTTTGTGTCCACAGGAACGAGGCTGTTGAGGTCTGCTTCCATTCTGTCGACAGGATCGCTGTTTTCAACCTCACGACTGTCTGTCATGTTGTGAGGAGGAATGAACCACAATAGTCTGCGTACGGCTTCGAAACAGCTCTTTTCATCTTCGTGAACGAAGTGAATGTTACCCGAGCGAGTGGCGTGAGCCATTGGTCCGCCAAGTGCATCTGCCGTTACCTGCTCACCTGTCACCTGTTTGATGACCTGTGGACCAGTGATGAACATGTTGGATACACCTTCGACCATAAAGATGAAGTCTGTCAAAGCAGGAGAATAAGCAGCACCACCAGCACAGGGGCCGACGATGACGGAAATCTGGGGAATAACGCCAGAAGCTCTTACGTTACGGAAGAAGATCTGTCCATAACCGTGTAGTGAGTCCACACCCTCTTGAATACGAGCTCCACCTGAATCATTGATTCCAACGATAGGAGCACCGTTTTGCAGAGCCAAATCCTGAATTTTCTGGATTTTGCGTGCGTACATTTCACCAAGAGCACCACCCAAGAAGGTGAAGTCCTGGGAGAAGACGTAGATTGGTCGCCCACGAACAGTACCAAATCCTGTGATGACACCGTCACCAGGGCATTTTTTCTTTTCGAGACCAAAGTTCGTACAGGTGTGTTCAACAAAAGCATCCGTTTCCACGAAGCTACCTTCATCGAGCAACAGTTCTATACGTTCCCGTGCAGTTAGTTTGCCTTTTTTATGCTGCTTCTCTGCACGTGTGCCGTCAGCGTCAGTGACGACGGCCATTGTTTCATCGAGCTCCTTCAAGAGCCCTTCCATGTCTTTTTTCATATCGTCCTTTACACCTCAGCCTCGTTGGCAGAATTCAGTGAGGACGCCGCTAAGAGACTTGGGGTGAACAAAAGCTATTTGCGCACCATGAGCACCCTTTTTGGGTTCTTCGTTGAGCAGGCGGGCACCAGCTTCTTTGGCCTTTTTCAGAGCTTCGTGGATGTCTTCCACTCCATAACCTACGTGGTGCAAGCCTGGTCCTTTTTTAGCCAAGAATTTGGCAATTGGACTGTCATCAGCTGTTGGTTCGAGAAGTTCAACACGGCTTTCGCCAACTTCGAACATTATCACTCTCACCTTTTGTTCGGCGACTTCTTCAATTTCGCCTCTTTTGACACCAAGGATAGCTTCGTATTCTTTTGCTGCTTCTTCGAGGTTCGCCACGGCAATGCCGAGGTGGTCTATCTTACCTACCACCGTCATCCTCCCAACCAGGCAGAAAAATCGTCTGCTATTTCTCGAGCGAGAGTAACTGGATCAGCCTCGCCAGAAGACAATTTCTGTACTGCCTTGTCCACTGCATGTTTTTCCGAGTCGTATGAATAAAACCGCTGAACCACTTCGCGACGCAAGAGACCTCTTAGTTGTCTCTCGAGTTGCCTGTTCAAACGGCGATTTCTTTCTCCTGAATTAATTTGCTCTTCGGCTCTTTCAGCCACTCTTTCAATGAGGGTTTCTATACCCTCACCTGTTGTGGCAACTGTGCGTAACAATCTCGAGTCTGGTGCTTCATCGGGCCAAGCCAAACGGAGCAATACTTCAACTTCCACCATGAGTCTGTCAGCACCGTCTCTGTCGCCTTTGTTGACGACAAAGATGTCACCAATCTCCATAACGCCTGCCTTGAGGCATTGAACTACGTCACCGCTGCCAGGGACGAGAACCATGAGTACCAAACTGGCTACACCCATGACTTCTACTTCAGCCTGTCCAACACCGACTGTTTCGATGATAATTGGGTCAAAACCGGCATGAGCAAGGACACGTGCGGCCTCAGCTGTTGCTGGGCCAAGGCCGCCGAGCAGTCCTCTACTGGCAAGGCTACGAATGAAAACGTCAGGATCCGTTGCATGACGTTGCATTCGGATACGATCACCCAAAATTGCTCCGCCAGTAAAAGGGCTAGAAGGATCGACGGCCACGACTCCCACACGTTTGCCTTTGGCTCGGTAACGTTCAATGAGGGAATCGACCAGAGTCGACTTTCCAGCACCTGGTGGGCCCGTCACTCCAATGACCTCTGCACTGACTGGTTCACGATAAAGAGAGGCAAGGAGTTCAAGATGGCCAGGCCGGCGATCGGCAAGCACTGAAATCGCTCGCGCCACACCAGCCGTTTTTCCAGCCTTTACTCTTTCAAAGAGTGAAGAAGGACCCTCTGTCATCGTTCCTCAGTTCTCTTCGCGTTGCAGCCCGGCCCCCTCGGGTGCGTTCTCTTCGATGAATGAAACTATGTCTTCGATGGGTGTGCCTGGACCGAAGATAGCCTTCAGTCCAGCTTCTTTGAGTCCATCCCAGTCTTTCTTGGGAATGACTCCGCCACCAAATACGACAGTCTCTTCTGCTCCCTGACCCCGCAGTTTTTCAACTACTTCAGGGAAAAGACGATTGTGGGCACCAGAAAGACAGCTGAGACCGAGAAAGTCTACGTCTTCCTGAACAGCAGCTGCAGCGATGGCTGCAGGTGTCTGACGAATACCCGTATAAATCACTTCGGCACCGGCGTCGCGCAATGCACGAGCTACAAATTTGGCGCCTCTGTCGTGACCGTCTAGACCAGGTTTTGCAATCAATATCCTAATCTTGCGCATTAGAGGATCACCTCTTCCTGATACTCGCCAAAGACCTCGCGGAGTACTCCGCAGATCTCGCCGAGTGTGGCATATTCTTCAACGGCTGCAATCACGGGAGCGAATAGGTTTTCGCCATTAGTGGCAGCTTCACGGACAGCAGACAACGTTCTTTCCACTGCAGCGCCATCTCGATCAGCTTTCACTTTGTTCGTTCGTTCCACCTGATTCTTCTCAGTTGCAGGATCAATCTCGAGGATTGGAGGTTCAGCTTCGTCTTCAATTGTGAAGCAGTTGACGCCAACGATTTTGCGCTCAGCTTTATCAACTTCCACACCATAACGATAAGCTGCATCTTGAATCTGCTTCTGAACGTAGCCTTTTTCTACAGCAGCAACCATGCCGCCGATTTTGTCTATCTCTTCGATGTATTTCCAAGCCTCGGCTTCGATTTTGTCAGTCATTGATTCAATCAACCAACTGCCACCAAGAGGATCGATAGAGTCTGCTGCACCAGACTCATAAGCAACTATCTGCTGTGTGCGAAGGGCCAAAGTGACCGAATCTTCTGTGGGCAGACCTAGTGCTTCGTCGCGAGAGTTGGTGTGCAAACTCTGAGTTCCACCAAGAACGGCTGCCAGTGTTTGAATGGCCACGCGAATGGCATTATTTTCTGGCTGCTGGGCTGTAAGGGTAGAACCTGCTGTTTGGGTGTGGAAACGAAGAGTCATAGATTTGGGTTTCTTGGCATTGAAACGTTCTTTCATCAACTTGGCCCAAATACGTCTAGCTGCGCGGAATTTGGCTACTTCCTCAAGGAGGTTGTTGTGGGCGTTGAAGAAGAATGAGAGACGACGAGCAAAGGTATCAACGTCGAGACCTGTTTCAATGGCTGCTTCTACGTATGCAACGCCATCTGCGAGGGTGAAAGCAACTTCTTGAGCTGCAGTACAGCCGGCTTCGCGCATATGGTAACCACTGATAGAAATTGTGTTCCAGCGAGGAACACTCTTCGAACAGTAGTCGAAGATATCAGTGATCAGTCGCATGGACTCTTTGGGTGGATAGATGTAAGTACCACGAGCAATATACTCTTTGAGGATATCGTTCTGGATGGTACCACCCAGTTTATCAGCTGTTATACCGCGCTTTTTGGCAACAGTGATGTACATGGCCAACAAAACCATAGCAGGGGCATTGATGGTCATTGATGTAGTCACTTTGTCCAATGGAATTTGGTCAAAGAGGATTTCCATGTCTTTCAAGCTGTCGATGGCAACACCTACTTTGCCGACTTCGCCAGCTGACATGTCGTGGTCAGAGTCCATACCAATTTGTGTTGGCAGGTCGAAAGCCACTGACAATCCTGTCTGCCCTTGGTCGAGCAGATAGCGATACCTCTTGTTGGACTCTTCGGCAGTACCAAAACCTGCGTACTGACGCATTGTCCACAAGCGACCACGATACATCGTGGGCTGAACACCGCGTGTGTAGGGATATTCGCCAGGGAATCCCAGCTTTTCCTCGTAGGACCCTTCAGCAACGTGAGCAGGAGTGTAGAGACGCTCTAACTCTGCTCCAGACGGTGTAGTGAAAGACTTGAGTCGTTCAGGAAAGCGGTCCAACGCCTTCTTCAGCGTGCCCTCTTCCCACTGCTTCATGCCGCTCTTGACATCATCGGCCATTTTTTGCCCTCCGTAAGCTTTTCCGCAAGGCCATAGAAAAGGGGAACCCATTTCAGGGATCCCCTCGTACGTGCGCCGTGAATGTAACATTTAATGAAGGGTCATGACAACGCATGATAGAAAACTTTTGACTTGAGACACCTTTCACCATCATCCTTGTGAAACGACAAATCAAAAAAAGTATGAGCGGAAGGACAAGGCATGACTCAAAAGCCCCGTGGGGTCGACATCTTCCACCTCGAAGAATTGCTCTCAGAGCAAGAACTTCAAATCAGAGACACTGTTCGCGCCTTCGTTGCTGACGAAGTAATGCCCATAGTTGGTGAAAACTGGCGTTTGGGAAAATTCCCCATCAAACTTGCCAAACGTATGGGACAGTTGGGCCTCTTGGGTGGACATCTCGACTACCCAGATTCACCTCAAATATCTCCCATAGCTGCAGGGCTCGTTCATCTGGAACTCGAGCGCGGCGATACGGGTATTCGCAGTTTTGCTTCTGTTCAAGGTTGTTTGGTAATGAAAGCCATCCTCAAATATGGCACTGAAGAGCAAAAGAAGAGATGGATTGGGCCCTTGGCAGCAGGTGAAGCCATTGGCGCTTTTGCTATGACAGAACCAGATCACGGTTCTGATCCAAACAATATGAATACGAAAGCCACGAAAAGTGGTGATATTTATATCCTCCACGGCTCTAAGACTTGGATAACCAATGGCTCCATCGCTGATGTCATTATTGTCTGGGCTCGCTGTGAAGGAGAATTGCGAGCTTTCCTCGTAGAACGAAATATGCGTGGTTTCAGCTCCAATGATATTCCGGGTAAACATAGTATGAGAATGTCCGTCACTTCGGAATTGTCCTTTGATGAATGTGCCGTTCCCAAGGCCAATATGCTGCCCGATGCTAGGGGTCTGAAGAGCTGTCTCAAGCTACTCAATGACGCCCGTTATGCAATTGCTTGGGGAGCTGTTGGTGCAGCTGAAGCTTGCCTCGAACAAGCTCTACAGTACGTTTCCACACGTGTACAATTTGGCAAACCTCTGGCTGCCTTCCAATTGGTACAAGAGAAAATAGCTGACATGGTCACTGAACTGACTGGCGCAAAACTGACGGCTTATCACCTCGGTCGCTTGGAGGAAGCTGGCAGCTTGATGCATCACCATGTTTCCATTGCAAAACGGGGAAATGTTCGTTCAGCAATCAAAGTGGCTCGAATGGCTCGAGACCTTCTGGGCGCAAATGGTATCTGTGATGAATATGCTCCTTTCCGTCATATGGCCAACTTGGAAGCCCAAGCCACTATAGAAGGCACGGAACACATTCATTCTTTGATTATTGGTCAATCACTGACGGGTTACGCTTCTTATAGCTAACTTAGATCGTCAGCTTTGTGATCGAAGACTTTTAGGTCTCTGCCTACGATGGCTCCATAGATTGTGCCTATGTCTTTAGCTCTTTCGAGCCTTTCAAGGGCATCTGCTTCATGGATGACAGAGGCTATTTTGGCCATGACTTTGAGATAGATCTTCAGCTCTTCTGTGCCACCGATGACAAAGATATGTTTGATGGCTTTTCCATCGAGTGAAGCATATTCTTTGATGGGTTCTTTTGGTCTCACATACATGACAAAAGTGTCCAGAACCTGTTGAGAGCGACAGTGAGGCATTGCGATGCCTTTCTCTAGCCCAGTAGATCCTCGCTCTTCCGACACGACCAAATCATGATAAAAACCGTCACGATGAAGAACGTATCCTGCTTCGAAAGCACTGTCGGCAATAAACTCGAAAAGCTCATCCTTAGATGAAACATCAACGTCCACATAGATGAGTTCTTTGGGAAGATAACTGTCCAAACCTGCTTGTTCGACTCGTATTTTTTCCAACAAGTGATCGGCATAAATTATGGCTCTATCAACTGTTCGAAAGATGTTCAATTGACCAACATCGGCCAGCACTCCCATTGGGCCCAGTACTTCTTTGACTTTGGGCGAAAGAGCAGCCACAAGTGGTGTTCTGTTGTGTTCACGAAGCCAGCCAATTGTCGACTTGAAGGCAATAGCACCTGTATCATCAATGGATTTCACTTGACTCATATCAAGGACGGCAACCTTTGAGTCTTCTTCCTTTTTGAGCATTTCGTGAAGTTTTTTCATCCTCTCGAAATTGAGTTCTCCTCGAAAAGTAGCAATGGCGATAAGGTCACTCGTGACGAGTTCATAAGGTTTCATATCGAGAATGATGTGAAAAATACGAAAGGCAAAAAAGACTATGGTGAAGAAGAAAACAGCAATATTCAAGTCAACGAAGACTGTAATTGCAGTCGTTGCCAAAATGAGGAAAGCCTCGAGGTGACCAACAAACATGTCCTGCCTTTTGGCCGCTTCGATTACATCAGGTACTGAACGCCGCTCTTCCACCGTTCTCTTTTTCCACCAATAGCGGCGCACATAAAGCCGGAGAGGTTCCCAGTCGACAACGTCATATCCAACTTTGAGCAAAATACCAGCAAAGAGAGCTTGCGGCATGACTGCGATGACACTCTTCAAAACAAAGAGTTCAACAAGGACGAATAAACCAACGAGAATGCCAGCAAAACGTTCCGTTGCTCCCTCTTTGATTATCATATAGCTGCGAATGGTTGCCTGAGCTCCGGGAATGCCACCAATGAGTGCCACACAAAAAGTTGCCAATCCTTGCGCACCAAGCTCTTTGTCACGTTTCGTTTTTTCTTTCATGACTATGTCAATGACCAAAGAGGTGAGCAATGTGTCGAGATAACAAAGGAAGGCCAATTCCAAAGCGTATGGCAGTGCGTGAAGCAAAGCAATTGGACGCAAATCAGGAATGAAGATGGAAAAACTGCCAGCTTTTAAAGCACCAACAGCAGGTGCATTGGGAAACCACTGAGGGAAAAGGACATAGACACCAGTGACAGCGACCATAGCCGTCAAAGTACCAGGCACTCGTCGCAATATTTTTGGCGAAAGAAAAATGACAGCCAAGGTAAAGGCTGTCAAAGCTATTGTTTGCCAATTCGGAGAGGTATAGTTTTTACAAAAAACCTTTCCAAATACATTCTTCGTCTGACTGAGCCAAACGAGAACACCAATACCTGTCATAAATCCCGAGACTACGACTCGCGGTACTAAATCAATGAAACGCCCCGTTCTGAACAATCCTGCCAGAGCTAGCAAAAGGGCAGTCATATAAAGGACAGTTGAGACAAAAGCGTCGGAAAGGGCTGGATTAGAGAGAGCGTGGGCTACGACAACAGCCATCATGGCTGACATTGGTGCCGTTGGTCCTGATACCTTGACGCGCGTGCCACCAAAAGTACATGCTATCAAAGGGAATATGGCGGCAGATATCATGCCGGCAAATGCCCCACGTCCGCTGAGCATACCCAGCGCGGCCCCCAGTGTTAGTGCAACGATACTCGTCGTTAATGCAGCCAGCGAGTTTTGCACTATTTTCAAGTCTTTTGAGCGGCCCATAACATTCCAATCGTGCAATAGAAAAAACAGAAAATTATACAGCGAACCATTCGAGAATGAATGTTTTTTTAGCGTGACGCAGCTCGGATTCTGGCGATTTTGCCGCCAAAACGATCACCAACATCTCGCCTCGCCGCTTCATTGCTGTAATAGAGGGCAGATTTTTTGTCACCTTGCCGCAAGCAGACGAGTGCCAAATCGAGAAAAACTCCTGGCTCACTCAGATTTAACTGCACTGCTTTTTCATAATATTGACGAGCGAGCGCCCAACTCTTGGTTTTGACATATGCGTTGCCCATCGTAATGTGGGAAGCGAGGTCTTTTTCGGGAAGGTGGCCATCATACCAAAACCAAGCACAGTTGATGACTACAAAACAAAGAAGGAAAACTCCAAACAAATATCTAGCTGCTGACCATTCCTTCTCATGCCAAGACTTCAGAGCTGAAGAGACAAATGAAGCTGCAAAAAGTAAAAGGATTGGTACAACTTGGATGCGGTACCTGGCACAAACAAAAAAGAGAATGATGGAACTCGAATAGACCAAAAAATAGGATAAAAGCAGAGCATTATCTCGCCATTTTTTTCTCATCATCAATATACCTGAATAACCAAGAGGCCCAACGAGGGCATAACCCAAGAGTGGCAAAGAAAGAGATAGAGAAAACTGGCGATAAAAATAGAGAGACAAATTATTTGGCACTTCAGGAGCCAAGACAAAGAGAGTCAATTTCCGAAGTAATAGTTTGCCCCACTGCAGAGGTTCTGAAACGATGAATTTCAAGCCTTTGGACAACCAAAACCAAGAAATCTCAGACGGTGCCAATTTACGACCCATCTCTGTTCTGGCAATGGCAATAGTGTCAATGAAACCGCCTTGCCAATCAGGTCTAGTGCCAGGGACTATGGCTGTATGACCATCTGAGTGTGGATTGTTACCAATGTAAAAATTCACACCGCCCTGCCAGGCTACGAGGACAAAATCATTGGAAACATAATAGTTGCGAATGGTCACAGGTGCGATGAGCAATACTGTTCCCAACAAGAGCAACAATGGTTCTTGCCATGAGCGCTCCTTTTTAAAGGCCTCAAAGATGAGATAGAAACCCAAAAACAAACCAAAGAGCAAAATGTTGGGTCTAGTCAAAGCAGCCAAGGCAAAAGCAAATCCCGAATAGAGCCAAAAAACACCACGCCGCTCAAAAGCAACCGTAGTGCTAACGAGTACCAACATGTTGAAGAACAAAGCCAGAGAAGTCAGCAATAACTCTCCATCAAAGAAGATGAAGGGCCAATACAAAGCAGCCATAGCCATGGCGATTTTTGCAGTCAGCTCATCAAAATATCGACTACCGAGC
>CAZXTJ010000111.1:0-16081 GCA_964643655.1 uncultured bacterium | reverse complement strand
GTCCGTGGCACATTGCCAACTTTGTGGTGAGACAATCATAGATGATTGTGTCTGGTGTGCTGAGTGTTCCACTCCTCATCATCGCGACTGTTGGAATTACAATGGCCAATGCACTATTTACGGCTGTTCGTCGACGAAATTTATCGAAGGACGGTAACAGGCCTGCTCTACTCATCTGTGTTAATCTGATAGGGCTTTATTTCAATAGAGGAGGCTCTGCCGTGAAATCGCAGTTACAGCTCACCGACGTACTCCGCAAAGTGGAGTGTTTTGCTTCATTGGACGACAAAACTCTGACACTCTTACAACAAGAGATGAATAGGAGAGAATATTCAGCTGGTGACATCATCTGTCACGAAGGTGACATGGCTGACTGGATGTTTGTCGTTGGCGACGGGGAAGTAGGCGTCGTAAAAAAGGCTGAAGACGGTACGCCCGTCCAAGTGGCCGTCTTGGAAGCTGGCGAAGTTGGCGGAGTGATGAGTCTTTTCGAACATGCACCACGATCGGCAACCTTGCAGGCACGAGATAAAGTGACACTCTGGATTTTGGGCCACTCAACCTTCAAAGAAATTCTCTCTAACAATGGCGAGTTGGCTTTCGCTCTTTTGACCCACATGAGCCAAGGTTTACGACGAGATAGTTTTAACTTGGCTGCCACATTGCGATATGTAGATGTAACAGGTAGGCGCAGTTTGTATGAGCGCTGCTCTCCCCAAGAACGTCTAATTTTGGACACCATCAATAATCAAGTCGCGGCAGCAGCTTCCTTGAACGATATGATGGAATTTCTCTTCACCTCTATGAAAGAAATCTCAGCCTCTGACAGGCTCATGCTTGCCTTACTAGAGGAAACAGGAAACAGGCTGAACGTTCATTGGGTGCGAGCTGATTATGAACCTCTTTTGGTTACAAAAGGTTACGCTGAGGATATTCAGGGTTCCTCTTTACAGAGAGTCATTGAAGATGGCACTCCTCGAGTCATTGACGACCTACCTGCATATTTAGAGAACAATCCAAGAGCTCTCCCCTCTGTTGAACTCATGGTCCAAGAAGGAGTCAAATCGAGCATGGCTTGTCCTCTTTCCGTTGAGGGAAGAACTATCGGTCTGCTCGTCCGTTCATCTAGAGAGACGAAAGCTTACGACGATCACCAAGTGCAACTCCATTTGGCAATTGGTGAACGCTTGGCACAAGCCGTGGACAAGGTTGCCAAAATAGAACAGTTAGAGGCAGCACAGCAGGCATATTTTGGCATGCTCGGATTTGTTAGCCACGAATTGAAAAGCCCTATATCGACAGTTGTCATGGGTTTGGAACTATTCAAAAGAGGAATTGGTGGAGAGTTGCCACCCAAGCAGGCAGATAGAGTGCCTGGTCTCATTGGGAAATGCCGATATCTTTTGGACTTAATCAACGAGTACCTCAACCTTGCCCGACTGGAGGGTGGAGAGTTTCAACCTGCCTTCCAATGTGGTGTCGATTTCATCAATGATGTGACGAACACTTCGCTGGAATTGGTTTCCACACAAATTGATCAAAAGCGAATAAATCTTGAAAAAGATTGGCCCGAAGGCGACATTACTATTGAATGTGCTCCTGATCTTTTACAAATAGTAATGACAAACCTCATCTCTAACGCCATCAAATATGGCAAAGAAGATGGCAAAGTCAAAGTGACTGTAGCTCCCACAGAAAGCCATGTTTCAGTTTCCGTTTGGAATGAAGGACCAGGTTTTCCCGATGAACAGAGATCGAAACTCTTTCGAAAATTTTCCCGCATTCAAAAACCTGAGTTGATGAAACAAAAGGGAACAGGAGTAGGTCTGTATACGACCTGGCGTATAATCCAAGCTCATGGCGGTCGTATTCAGGCACGTTCAGAGGAAGGCAAATGGGCAGAATTCTTCTTTGAGCTACCAAGGATACAAGAAGACTCTGAGTAAACTCTTTACCCGTAAAAAAGGAATTTCACTGTGTCGAGAAGCCCATGTAAAAGCATGGGCGGAGCAAGACTCTCTGTTTTGAGATAAAGTCCCCCATATACCAAACCAGCCAAAGTGGCGAGGAATACATAGGACCAACCTGCCAATCGAAAATGGTAGAGACCAAACCAAAGAGACGAAAGAAGCAAAACTAGAATGGTGCCCCTCCTTCCTGTCCACCATTTGCCTCTTTTTGGGAATGCTTCGAAAGTTATGCCTCGAAACAGAAACTCCTCTGATAGAGCTACGAGAAATGTTTTTGCAAAGAAAGTTACAACTAAGGCCATCAGACTTCTGGGGCGCATGACCAGGTCAGTGAAACCAATCAGTCTAGCAGGCAAAACAACAAAGACAAGCAAAACAACTGCCCCAAAAACCAGGTATACGATGTCTTTTGAATTTATTTTCCAGCTATAACGAATGGGAAGATTCAGCTGATACCTATAGAGGAAGATGAGAGAGGAAACTGACAATAAGAACCAAATGTTCAAGTCGAGAGAGAGAGAAGCCTGGGGTCTAATCAGAACCATTTTTATTGGTGGTTTTAACAAGTTGAAGAGGTAAAAAGCCATTCCCAGCCAGGCCGCAAAGAGCTGGCTTTTTCTATTTAGATAAAACAAAACTAAAAAAGGAAATCCTAAATAGAGGCTTGCTAAAACCACACTCTGCCAATGTACTCCTCCACCAACAAAAAACTGGAATAGAACAATAAAAACAGATGTGATTGAAAGGAAACACAGTGGTCCTTTCAGGGGATTCCACTTTTCCTTCAGCCAATGATGGACTGGACTCAAAGCTGGCAAAACACAGAGCAAAAAGGCAGGGAGACCAAAAAACAATCTATTTATCAACTCTGACCTTCGATTGACAGCTGATACTGAAGGGTAAAAAATAGCCAATGCGATGTAGCCAAAAAGGCAGATATACACAAGCAAATTACTGCCATCATCGTCGACATCTGTTTCTGTGCGAAAGTCGTCAATGAGAGCCAAAGCCACCCCCAGTGAAGAAAAGACAAAGTGTTTTGGTCAAGCCTATCATAGTTTGTAAGATGTGGTTAACCCACATGCTTTACCCATAATCACATGCAACAATTATGAGCAAATTAATAGACAATCGTTATCGTTTCATCCGCCATCTAGGTGCAGGAGGAATGGCGCAGGTTCTGCTCGTTCATGACACGAAGTTGGACCGCGATGTTGCGCTCAAGTTTTTTCCTGACAAAGATCCTCCGCCAGACAAGATTCGACGTTTCAAATATGAGTGTGAAAGCTGTCAGTCTTTCAACCATGAAAACCTCGTAAAGTTGTTGGATTATGGAATGTTGTCCGAGGGGCACCCCTATTACACAATGGAGTTTTTGCCTTTTCCTTCCTTGGAAGAGGTAATCAAAAAGAAGGGCCGCTGTTCGACTGAATATACAGCCCAAGTGATCGAACAAGTCCTCTTGGCTTACAAACAATTCCATCCATTGGGAATAGTGCACAGAGACATCAAACCAGCCAATCTGTTGATTTCAGAGGAAGGTAGAGTCGTTGTCGTTGATTTTGGTTTGGCTCACGATCCCAATAGAACCACATTGACTCGCACAGGCCAATTTGTTGGGACACCGGAATATCTAGCACCAGAACAGTTGATCGATTCTGAAGTGGATGAACGTAGCGACATTTATCAACTGGGCCTCGTTGCTTATAAACTTCTCTCTGGTGAACGGGCTTTTGAAGGTGACAGCCTACAAGAGTATTTACACAACCTTCAAAGTGGAGAATACCGCCCTCTGAAACAATTCGTTCCCCACATATCCAAAGACTGGGAACAATATCTCGACCGTTGTTTGGCACCAGCCATGGAAGATAGGTTCAGCAATGCCGATGAGGCATTGGCAGCCCTTCATTTGCTGCGCCAGGGCAACTATGGAAACAAAGAGGGTTTCCAGACCCTTGCCACTAAAGTGGTGACGGCAGACAGCGGACCGACGACAGCAACTGTGAACACTGCCAAAATGTCGCGGCAGATTGTTTTGGCTACATCTGTTATCTTCATTCTTCTGCTCTTCCTCTGGCGTTTTGGCACTGACCCAAAGAAAAGCAAAGACACTATCTCGGCTAAGATGTTTCGTCAGCCCGTCATGTCTGGCCCCAAAGAACTGTCGATTAAATTTGAAGGGCCACGAAAGGAAGTCATTGAGGTAACCCTACTCAATGACAAGGATGCAGGCCCAATCAAAGTTGATTTGAGCCGTGGAAAACCTCTTTCTCGCACCATCTGGTCTGTTCCTGTCCCACTAAAAAGAGTACCTCTGTCACCTTTTTCTTTGCAGCTCAAATCAGATAAAAATCTACAATTGGTCTACAAAGTCAATCCACTGCCAATAATTGATGGACTCTTGAAGCCTCTAGAAAAGCTTGCCCAAAAGAATCTTGGAAAACTGCTCACAAAATGCCAATTGGAGTTGCTTACTTGTTTGAGACGGAAGAGCTCTGAGAAAGAAATTGCCCAAGAGTATGAAAAATGGCTCTTAGATGAATTAGATAAGTGGGGACTGACTGCTGCCAATATCGAATCTCTCAAACAAAACTTACCAATCCTTCTTCACGATGATATGTCGCCTGATTCCGCCCTTGCGCGGAGACTTCTCCCCCTTCAGTATTTAGAAGCCATGGTATGCACTACCAAACTTCCTGTTCGGCTACCTTGGGGCTTCTTGGCACAAAGACTGGGTTTTAGGGCAAGCAGAAGAGATCCAATGAAAAAGAGTCAAACATCAAGTGTTGCACTGAATGTTGATTTGAGACAGTTCGTTGAGGAAAAGGTCCGTAAAGTTGCCCCTGCTCTGTGGTTTGCCGAAAACCAAACTCGCCAAGGATTTTCGGCTATGGGTGGTATATCTATGGTCGAAGGGATGTTGCCGCAACATTTATTGGTAGCCATACGCGCTTCCAGAACCAATTTCAAACATGAATTCACTCTGAAGCTTCCTAAGAAAATAAGCAAAAAAACACCATCTTGGTACCTCGACTTGTTAGCCTGGGAGTGGCAGCCCAATATAGGCCTCATCCTTCAATTAAACGGCAGAGCCTCCATAAGAGTACTCAAGAGTCAATTACCTGTGGTGGACAATGAAGGAAAAGAGCTCGATTTCCAAGCTCATTGGATTACTATTCGACTCAACCATGAGTGTTTAAAAAAGGGTAAGAATGTCCTCACGATGAGGATCTTGACCTTGCCAGGCCAAGAGTGCAAAACGGCTCTAGGTGTAGAACGAATACGTTTACGCTGTCAGTAGAGCTTTGCTTTCGGGTACACTCTCCCGTGGGAGGCTCACATGTGGCTCTTTTTTTCACCAGCAGAAAATAGTGACGGAAGCTCTTTTGCAGTACCTTTGACTTCTGGCGAGACGACTATTGGCTCAGGCAAGGGTTCTGAAATTGCTCTTTATGGCGAGAGAATTTCGAGAAAACATGTCCTTTTGACATCTTTTGATAATGGAGTAACTTTCCGCGATTTGGATTCTGCCGCTGGTGTTCTGCTCAATGGCGACAAGTGTATTGAAGGACAATTGACGATTGGTGATTGCCTTTTGATTGGCACAGTGGAAATGAGACTCCTTGATGAAGTGCCCTCACGGCGCTCCACGAAAACGAAAACAAACAAGAGCAAAACAAAGAGCAAAGATCAAAAAGCAAAAACCATCGACTGGTTTCCCTACCAGGAATTCATGGATAAGTTACGCCTTTCCATTGAACCAAGGGATCTCCTTGAAAAACTATTGCAAGGACTAGTGGAACACCTTGGTGCAAAGCGAGGATTTGTTTTACTCAAACCGGCAGCTTCTGAAAGACTGGTGCCTGTGGCCACATACAGTCTGGCTGACACAGATGAGTTTCTATCCGTAAGTTCCACCGTTTACAAAAGAGCTCTCCAAAACCGGAAGACGGTCTTCATCTCCAACAGCTGGAAAGACAATGCCTGTAAAGGCGCCATGAGTATGTTGGCCGATGAAAAACCTCGCTCTATTCTCTGTGGGCCCCTACGAGTCCGCGGCGAAGACTATGGTGTAGTTTACGTTGATTCAGCCTTGGGCGACATTGCCAAAAGACATATTTCTGCATTCACGTCGATGACTGATTTTGCAGCTGAACTCGTAGCTGCTTCGCGAACACGAAAAGCACTCTTGGCAGCTCAAGGTCACATAACTGCTTTCACAGCCTTGGCTTCTTCCGAAGATGAGCTCGTAATGGGTCAAGGAGATGGTGCCAAAACTTTGAGAAAAAACATTGAACGGGCAGCCTCACAGGATGTGACCATTCTCATTACAGGCGAAACTGGCACGGGCAAAGAGATGGTTGCCCGAGAGTTACATCGTCTCTCTGCAAGAAAAGATGCTCCCTTTGTTGCCGTCAACTCAGCAGCTCTACCGCCGGAAATGGTAGAAGCAGAACTTTTTGGTGCAGAAAAAGGAGCTTACACAGGCTCTACTGAACGTAGGATTGGTCGTTTTGAGTTAGCCAATGGTGGAACTCTCTTTCTCGATGAGATTGGCGACATTCCTCTCAATGTTCAGGTAGCTCTGTTACGGGTGTTACAAGAGCGTCAGTTGGTACGACTGGGAGGTTCTGAAATCATTCCTCTTGATTTCAGATTGGTCTGCGCCACAAATGTCAATCTCGAAGAGAGTGTGAGCTTGGGTACTTTCCGTCAGGATCTCTATTATCGTATCAATGTTTTTCACATGCCATTGTTACCCCTTCGCGAACGCACAGATGACATTCTTCCTCTGGCTCATCATTTTCTGGCCATTTTTGCCAAGAGGTTCAGAAAACAGATCAAAGACTTCACATCAGCTGCGAAGAAGGCCCTCCTTGCCTATGAGTGGCCTGGCAATATTCGTGAGTTGAGAAATGTCATCGAACGAGCTGCTCTCGTTGAAGATGAAACACTCATTGGTACAGTCAGTCTTCGTATCACTTCAGAAACAAAGGAGCAGCAGAGTGCTCCATCTCCACTTGTCGATGAGTTTCCAGAGGACTATGAGGCAGCCCTCGAGGTTTTTGACAGAATGTACCTCAAGAGGGCCATCGAGGAATCGAAGGGCAAAATGGTAGAAGTGGCCCGCAAGACTGGCCTGGCTAGATCTAGTCTCTATCGTAAGCTGGAAAAGCTAGGTTTGATGAATAAATGAGCTCTGTCCCCACCTTGGACAGAAAAGTGTCCACAACTGGGACAGAATCCCGCCAACTCCTAGGCCGTTGACCTCCTAACCCTATTGTTTGGCCCTTTTCAGCTCTTTGGCATGCAAGTTGTTCAGTAGTTGGCAACGTAGGGTCAACTAGGAGGAAAAAATGAATAACACAAGGATCTGCTTGGTCGTTATGTTAGCCGCTTGCCTATTCGCACCTGTCATCAAGGCAGAAAACATCGCCATGTTGGGTGAGGAAGTAAAAAACAATTACTTCGACAAATCAAATGATGGAGACATCACAGAAGCTCAAGATCCTGCGAAAATCGAGTACCTTGATTATGAAACCGTAAGAAAACCACTCTATCAAGCCCGTATCGTCCCACATTTCGATGAAGGCGGTGTACTTCAATATCTACGTGTCTTTGTTGCCTTTGATGGCGCATTGGGCCATTTCGACCGTTTGGAAGACATTCCCGCTGATTTCCCAGACGAGAGACGCACTCACGTTCGCAAAAGCACCATTCGTGATGACCTCCTCAAAAAGCCACTCATTTCAGAGCTGCTCAACGATGAATACGACAATCTCAAAGAGGCTATCTTGCCCATCACTGTTAAAATTGGTGACAAAATGGTTGAACTCGTCGAAAGTGACGAAAGTAGCGAAAAGAAAGAAAACTTCATTCGTTGGTCTACTAATGAACTTGGTAATCAAGTTGCAGTTGACGAGAAGCTCTCCAACCAATCAATCCCTTGTGCAACAACATATTTTGAAGGATACCGCCTCGTACGTAATGGTGGACACTTCGAGAAAGAAGAAGAGAAAGATCCCAAAGATGATGACCCTCATCCCATACTCGAAACATTGCGTCCTCTGAAAAGGTATTACGCCGAATTCAGTGGCAGTCCATACAAACGCTTCAGTGCCAAAAGTTACCTCACTCGTCGAGGCAACTCAGAGTTCTCCACTATGGGAACTGCCAAAGACGAAGACAACCGAACTTGGAGAGTCGTTGCAGTGAGTGAAGCGAGTTTCAACGTATCAGGACGTCAAGGTGAGTTACACGTTGGCTTCACTCTCTTGATGTATGCAGCCAAATATTCAGGCTGTGACCTCTTTGGACAAGACGCTCTCGAAGCTCTCATCAAACTGCAGGTACTTCGCTGGAAAGAAGATGGCACAGTTGAGCGCACATACAAATCGGGTTGTCTACCCGTAGACTGCCAAGGCAACACCTACTGCACTGAATACCACATCGTTTCCAGCAGCACTTTGGCAACTATCAACGAGTACATTATAGAGGGTCGTCTGTCGGCTCCTCGTTCTTAATACCATCCCCTACCCTTCGGAGTAGCGCCCCATGGTGGGGCGCTTTATTTTATACTTAGAACATGCGTTTATTAATCCTCGTCATATTAATGAGCCTCTTGCAAGCGGCGACTGTTACGGCCAATCCTTGGCAGGACGTTTTGAAACTTCTGAACCAAGGAGATTTTTACGCTGCCGAAAATGCAATCGACGAGTTAGTAAGACATCAAGGTGAAAGCCAACAGTCTCACCATATGCGTGCAATTCTTTATCAAAAGCGGGGTGACCGCCGTCAGGCAATTCGAGAACTAGAATTGTCCATTCATCAGTTTGGTGAGGACCTAACTACTTTACAGTCATTGGGTTCGTTGCTCATTGAAGATGGAGATCGCAGACGGGGCATGCAGTACCTCAAACGTGCCCGAGATCTGACTCCGAGAAACAGACGTTTGGCAAGAGCAATAGACAGGATGGAAAGAGAGAATTCTGCTCAGAAAAGTTATCGTACAGAGCAGAGTGGCCGCTTTCTAATCACCTTTGAGAACACTTGGGAACAACCTCAAATCAAAGATCGACTGGCAAGACGTTTGGAACAAGCTTTGAGCGAGTTGGAGAGAAAGCTCTGGTCCCATGAAGGTCAGTCCATTCCTGTCGTTTTGTATCCTACGAGACGTGTCTATCGTGACGTCTTGGACGCTCCAGCTTGGTCAGCTGCCGCTTGGGACAACAAGTTGCGCATTCCCATATCAGAGTCGCGGCAAATGTCTGAGGCTGCCATACTGCCCCTTTTACGTCACGAACTCACTCACTATCTTATTGCAACCAGAGTTCGCGGCAGGCAAGTTCCTGCTTGGCTGAACGAAGGAATGGCACAGATAGCAGAACGTCGAGGGACAATGACTGCTCGTTCCTACTTCAAGTCTTTGGGGCGAAAACGAAAACTCAAACTGTTTTCGCTAGAGCAGTTGCAGAGCTCTTTTTCTCGCTTCTATTCACCAGCAATGGCTCGTTTGGCTTATGCCCAAGCATTGATGACGACGACCTACCTCAAAGATAAATATGGTTCCAATGCTGACGTTAAAATCATTGAAGAGATTGCTGCGGGGAAAAGTGCAAGACTAGCTCTAGAAAAGGTCACAGGCGTGAGTTATGGTGATTTTGGCGAAGACTTTCCTCGCTGGCTCTTATCGGAACTTGGTCCCTGAAGAGCTTTGATGACCACATCGTAGTCCTTGGCTTCTACTGGCTCAAAACCATTAAGACCACCTAGTTCAGGCGGTGCTTCTACTTTTGTGTAGTCCAGAGAGAGGAATGCCTTTTTTATGAGTTCTTTGCGCTCTTTGCTCAAAGAGGAAAGAACAATGATGGGTTCATTATAAATGGGTTCAGTCAAAGCCAAAGTGCGCAGCTCTTCACTTTTTTTGGGATCACCTTGAAAGACGTTTTCAATGGAGCCATTGTAAACAGCTCCAGCGTCATATTTACCAAGATAGACGGCAACGACGACAGTGTCATGTTTGCCCAGAAAGTCCACTTCGCCAAACTCGCGAGAAACGATGTCCCCGGGAATTTTTAGACCGGCATGAACCAACAACGACTTTGGAAAAAGATATCCAGAGGCTGACGAGGGTTCCACAAAAGCAACTCTTTTGCCCTTTAAATCAGTAAGGGTTTTATAGGGTTTGTCTTTTCGACAAATGATGGCACCACGATAGGAGTGTTTTTTCTTCCTTACTGGACAGACGAGAGGTTCAACGGGAACACCTGCCATTCGAGCTCGAATATATGCAACAGTACCAAACCATGCAGCAT
Source organism: uncultured bacterium (assembly GCA_964643655.1). Taxonomy (GTDB): domain Bacteria; phylum Muiribacteriota; class UBA6191; order CAZXTJ01; family CAZXTJ01; genus CAZXTJ01. The sequence goes on along the minus strand of CAZXTJ010000111.1, from coordinate 5,796 downwards.
CGATTTTTTTCTGGAGCAGCAGGCTTAGCACACCTTCGTAATTGGGTGCTGTGACCATACAGGCTCGGTCATAACCAAGTGCTTTGGCCAATCCGTCAAGTACAGGCTGGTGTGCTTCCATCATTGCAGAAGGATTGTTGAAGGGAATGCGTCCAACAGCAAAGGTCTTCACCACTTTGACAGTTTTAGTAGGCATTGGTGGTGTTGTGGGCTGAGGGGTGCCACCCTCTGTACAGCCGATAGCCGTAAAAACGAGAAGAGCAACGAGAATGATTGTGAAAAGAGTTCTATCATCACCCATTTTTCAGTTCCTCGTCCTCTTCAGGAGCCACTGCTGTTATGACTGGTTGATAACGTCTCTGAAAACGACCACTCTTGTCCAAATGGCGCAAGACAAAAAAGGTAGCTGCCACACCCAACAAAAATATTAATCCTACGTAACCGTCAGTCAGTGAAGGCTGTAGCTGCAAAAGGAGAGCGCAGAGCCCCCCCCCAACCAATAAAGGAAGCATATATACGAGAACTGCTGCCCAGAGAAAACCACCATCAGGCAATTCAATGGTTACTCTTTGACCTGCCGCAAAGGCTTTGGGATTGGCTACTGTAAACCTTCTTGGTTCCCCAGTCCAACAAGCACCACACTTGTCACAGGCTGAATGACGACGCAGTTCGACGATAGCCTCATCTCCCTGCGTCTCCACTACCCAAACGGTTTGCTCCATCAGCCTAAACCTTAGGAAATCTCATTGGCTTCCATGATTTTCTTCAGTGCCCGCGTAGCTGCTGTTCGGACAACGCGGTTCTGGTCTTTCATGGCTTGCCGCAAGGCGATGGATGCTGAGATGTCACCAATGTCACCTAGTGCTTGTGCTACTCGTTCGCGGACTTCGTAATCGCGGTCATCGAGTAGGTTGAGCAAAGGTACGACTGCTCTTCTCTCACCAACTGAGCCAAAGACTTCGGCTGCATTGGCACGCATGTGTTTCGAGCGATTTCGTAGAGCTTCAATGAGGAGCTGATGCAACCTTGGTGAAGCCATTTCCGAAAGCACGTCTACTGCATGTCTCTGTATCTCAGCCAATGGATGAGAAAGAGCTTCTACGAGATTTGGCAGTGCTTTGGCACCCATTGCTCGTAATGTCTTGGCTGCTTCAGTCTTGACCCACAAGTCATGGTCATCCATGGCTTCGAGCAAAGAGACCACAGCGCGGACATCGCCTATCTTACCCAATGTTCGAACAGTCTCGTGACGAACCTGTGCGTTGATGTCTTTGAGCATTGGCACTAGCTGTTCGACTGCAGAGGCATTGCCCATCTCACCAAGTGTCTTGACGATGGATGTTCGCACATCGGAACTTTCGTCTTTCAGACCAGCGATGAGCAAGGGGAAAGTCTTCTCATTGCGGTTGGCACCAAGAGCTGCAGCTGCAGCCACTCGTACAGCAGATGACCTATCGTGTAGGGCAGTTCCCAATACAGGAATTGCTCTTTCATCTGGCATTCGAGCAAGTACTTCCACAGCAGTTCGACGAATGCGCTCAGAAGCATCTTTGACCGACTCGGCAATACCGTTGAAGGCCTCACGGGAACCAATCTTACTCAAAGCTTTCAGAGCTTCCAAACGAACACCTTCATCAGCGTCTGTCAGCATTTCGCCCAATTTGCTCAGAGCACGTGTGTCAGCTAGGACACCGAGTGTATAAGCCAGTTTACGACGATTACGGGCAGAAGCCGAGGGTACTGCTTCCAAAAGTTTTTCGACGACCATCTTGATACGGATACGTCGCAAAGCTTTGGCGACAGTCTTCTCTTCTTCATCCAAATCGTCGCGCTTGAGCAGCTCGATGAGAGCGATGACAGAGGACTCTTTCTGCACATAACCAAGAGCATAGATGAGCCAATGTCTTGTCTGATGATCTGCTTCGACCAACTTCTGGAGCACAGATTTGACCGTGTCTTCCAAGTTGAGTTCGCCAAGGAGTTCACCACAAGCGGCACGAATTCTTGACAGCGCTTCATGAGCCATATTACCTACGGCCACATCGGGGAAAGCTGACAAAGCTCTTTCGTCTTGGCCCGTGAAAGTGCCATCGATTATCTTCAGTACGAGATTGACTGCTTCACGGCGATTGAAGCGCCCCATAGCCCGTGCAATACCGTATCTAATCCAGGCATAACTCTCTTTCATTACTACGGAGACTTCACCAGCAGTGAGAATATCCGTGTCAATCTGAACGAGAGCTCTGAATATTTCGTCGCGAAGTTTGGCAGAGGCATCGTCAACGAGTTCGAGCAAGGCATTGACTGCTCTTACATCAGCCAACTGACCAAGGACGGAAGTGATTTTGATTTGTACATCTTCCGATGCGTCGAGCAACAGCTCTGTCAAAGGTGTGACACAGGGTCTACCAATTGACTTCAAACCTTCTACTGCCCTTTGGCTAACATCAGCGTCTGCATCTTGCAGCAAACTGATGAGCAGTGGAATAGAGTCTTCAGTGCCGATTTTGCCCAGAGCGAAAGCAACTTCTCTGCGTACGCCTTCGTCAGGATCGTTGACCAACTTCTCTAGTCGACCAATGGCCTGTGGATTTTCAATATCACCCAAACCAGCTACTGCAGATTGACGAACAGAAACATCAGCATCGTGGAGAAGATCACTCAAAGGTGCAAGAGCTTTGTTCGATCGCATTTGACCCAAAGCGCCAGCGATGGGAATCTTCATTTCCTGGACACCACGTTCGAGCAATTCCACGAGAGGCGGAATGGCTTCTTCGGCACCTAGGGCCCCAAGAGCATCGATTGCTGCCAGCTGTACTGATTCACTGGGGTCACCTGTGAGTTTGTCGATGACAGGCTCAACGGCTTGTGGATCACCTATTGCACCAAGGGCTCGCACGACTTCGACGATGAGTTCTTCACCTTCACGATTGAGCAACTTGATGAGGTGAGGAACAGCCTGAACGGAACGAATGTTACCCAGAGCACTAACGACTGCTCGTAGTTGTTCCTGCTCTGAACGTAGAGTCAGAAGACCGACGAGATGGCTGGCCGTATCTGGATCGCGAATGGCGCCCATAGCGTGGATGGCTTGAATGGCAACTTCGGGATCTTCGTCGTCTATCAAACGGACGAGGAGAGTGGAAGCTTCCACAGAACCAATTTGGCCCAGTGATTTAGCAATGATGTAACGTAAATCTTTGTCTGCTGATGCAGCCAAGGCTACGAGCGGTCGAACTGCTCGTTCGGCACCAATTCGTCCCAAAGCCTCAGCAGCAATGTAGCGCATATTGTCATCAGCCTCATCAAGGAGATCGATGAGCGAGTCAAGGGCTTCCACGTCACCAACTTTGCCAAGAGCTTCAACGCAGAGATAACGCATGTTTTGACTCTCGACACCAAGTGTACGCAGCAGAGGACGAACGGCAGTCGAGTCACCCAAGTTGCCCAAGGCTTCAACAGCACATTCTCGAATTTCGGAATTCTGGTCACCCAGAAGACGAATGAATGTTGGAGTTGTCGTTGGATCGAGCAATCGACTGAGCTTCTGGACGATGGCATAGCGAGAATCATCATCTGTTGCTAGATCGAGTTCACGCAACAATTCGTCAGGTCCTGCATCCTGGAACCTGTCAACTGGAGCGACGGGACCTTCATCATAAGTATGAGCAGGTTCGTCAACAGTTGCAACAGCTTCTTTTACGATAGGTGTCACAGGAGTAGCTGATGGAGCTTCATCAATGGTGATCTCATTGAGGAAATCCTCGAGAGCTACTGATTTGACGACCTTTTCCTCTTGAGCAGGAGGAGCAGCAACTTCTTGGACGACGTCGTCCGCAGAAGCTTCAGGTTCCTTCTCGATTGCACCCAAAATGTTTTGAATCTCTTCGGCACCAACATCCTTCGTTACCTCTTGAGGTGAAGCAACTGCAGGTGCACCGGGAGCTTGACCACTCTCGGCTCCAGGATAACCTGGAGGTGGTGGGAAAGGATAAGGCCAAGGATAAGGGAATTGAGGGGGCTGTTGTCCCTCTTGTGGCTGTTGCCCTTGCTGGTAATATGCGGCCCACCAAGGAGGTGGATATCCTGCGGGCATTCCTGGGAATGCAGGAGCTTGTCCCTCAGCCTGGGGCTGGGGAAAACCTGGAGGTACCATAGCCTGGGGAAAAGCACCAGGAGGCATACCCATTGGTGGGAACTGCCCTGGCTGAGGCACAGGAGGTACCTGCTGCTGTACAGGTGGCTGTTGCACTGGTATCTCCTGAACTGGAGCACCTGTCGGAACAGGTGGAGTTTGTTGACCAGGCTCGTCGATGACTAATTCCTCAACGGCAGCCAAAGCGGCAGCCGCCTCTTGTGCAGCATCAACGGCAACTTCAGATTGACGAACTTCATCGGCCGTTGGTCCTTGAGGGATGTAATCCATCGAAGGTTCGGCCAAAACGTCGAAGTCTTCCTGCCCCGTAGGCTGATCAGGTGCAGCCGCCATAGGCGGACGTTGCTCCACAGTTATGCCTAGAGGTGAAGAGCCTTCCAGCTCTTTCAAGAAGTCATCGAGAGAATCGCTGCCCTTTTCTTCTGGAGCACTACCTTGGAGAACTGCATCTAGTGCATCTAGCGAAAGGTCCTCTCCGCCTTGGGCCGGGGGCTGTTCAACAGGAGGAGTAGCTGCTGCGTAATAATCTTCGGCTCCAATGTCGTGAATGACTTCTACGGCTGGTTCTGAATGTACATCTGGCGGCATTGCTGCTTCTACATCAGCAAAAAGACCTTCCGAATCGACATTCATTACATCAATGTCGTCAACGACTGGAACTTGTTCGACAGGAGGAGGAGCTTGCTGCTGTTGACCGGGTTGTTCGACAACACCACCAATTTCAGCTAATAGTGAATCAAGCTCTTCACCGCCCATATCCTCAAAAGAGGGAATCTCTAGCTCATTGGCGCCTTCTGCTGCTGGTTGCTCAGGAGGAGCTGCAGGTACAGGTTTTGGTTGGAATAGACCATCACCCTCTTTGAATATTCCTGACTCAAAGAGAGGAATATCATCAGGTGAAGATTGAGCTGTCGAGTCTACAATTGGCTGGCTGCCGCCCATATCGTCGAAAATGCCAGAATCAGGCCCAGCAACAGGTTTGACATCGCCGATATCAAAACCTGCAAAAGGATCTTCACCAACATCGCCGCCAATGGGCTCAGATTCAGCAAAGAGAGAAGATTCATCAGCCATGGCAAAGTCATTACCATTGGATTCGGCTGCGACAAAGTCGTCCTCTTCTTCTCCAGGTAATATCATCCTCGTTACTGCGCCAGTAGAATCTTCTTCTGGAAGTAATCCTGAGGAATCGCCACCTACTAGTTCAGACAAATCTGTTTCGAAGAAATCGAAAGACATGTCTCCACCTTGGCTGTCACCTAGCTGGGGAGCAGCAGGTTCTGGTGTAGCTGCTGGAGGAGCACCTTCATCACCAGGCAAAATCATATTGGTAACGGCTCCCGGATGTGGTTCCCCGGCAACGCTTTCCTCTTCTCCTTCAGGGAGAATGATTTGACTGATAGTACCCTCAAAATCAGAGAGCAAGAGATCAATGTCATCGGAGGCGTCGCCACCAGCAACACCAATATCGGGCGTACTGAGGGACAAACCTTCGAGATCTTTCAACAGATCTTCTTGGCTTCCTGTCAAATCTCCGCCGGAACCACCGAGGACGTCGGAGAAATCTATATCATCGTTGCCGCCGTCCCCAGACAGGGGAGAACCGCAGTTGATACAGAACTTGTTATCATCTGGATTTA
>CAZXTJ010000110.1:0-16083 GCA_964643655.1 uncultured bacterium | reverse complement strand
CCTTTGGGAGTTTTTACAGTCAATCCAGTCCCTGCCAAAGGAAGTTTGAGAGTATTGCCATGCAAAGCTTTTCGGTTGTTGACGAGGGCAGAAAAATCGAGCACTCCCAATGGTTGGGCAGTTACGAGCTTTGCTTGACCAAAAGTGGGACCTTTGTCGCCAAAGTCCAGTTTTCCTTCTAACTCTTCACCTTTAGGTGAGCGTTTGTGTCTGAGCTGACCTTTGGCTTGGCCGCCATTGGAATCAGTGAGTTTCATTTCAGACAGAGTGAGCTCTTCCTTCTTCAGAGCGAAGTTTGCTTCTAGTGAATATTCATCAGAACCCAAAGTCGGTGAAGAGATTAGAGCTAGCAATTTACCTTCTAAGACCAGACCATTTTTCATTTGGGGGCAGCTGCCATTAATCGCCAGGTTCGTTACATTGTGTTTGTCCTTCTTTAGTTGGCCATTCACCACTGAAAAACTATCAGCAGCAGGGTTTCCCGTGATGACTCCAACATAGTTCGGATTGATGACGACACTGTCTGCGGCCACTTGTAGATTTTCACGAGAGAAGGATGGAGTATCGATTGTCAGCGAAAAATCAAAATGAGGCGTAATGCCGTTAAAGGAGAATTTGTCTCCTGGTTGCTCTTCAACCAACTTGGCAATTTTGCGCTCGAGATAACCACCGCTTTTTAGGCTCTCGTAAGTGGCAAGCGCAGTGACAATAAAGAGCACTACCAAGAGGAGGCAGAGCCCTATTAGATATCGTCTCATTGTGTACCCCCGTTACGAAACACCGGCAAGGGTACCACACAATTTGGCCGGCTTTTCGTTTTTTACTTTCCACTGCCCCTGAATGTAGGCGGCTGTCAATACGACAACTTCGACGAAACGCCCAACGGCAAAGGTCAACCAGATCCAGCGGATGTCCATCTGTTGGCTCGATACATACCAGGCCAAGGGCACGTGGACCAACCATTGACCCAAAATTGCAGCTCTGAAGATAACCATTGTTTTGCCAGAGGCTTGAAAGATTGAGCTTAGGCAACGGACGACCAAGGTTGGAAACATCGTCAGTGAAAGAATGTAGAGCATTGGTGTGCCAATGGAGTACACGTCACTGTCAGAAACAAAAAGACCAAGCCAGAATGTGGGAACCAGGAAGATGAAAATACAGACAAAGACATGAAAGAGTGAACCAATGATCAGCGTTCTTCTCAAGAGGACAGGGACGGATTTTGGAGTATTGGCTCCTATCTGATGACCAGCAAGGGAAGTCAGGGCTATTGCCAAACCAACTATATAAATGACCATTAGGCCTGTCACTCTACCTGCAATACCCAATGCGGCCACAGCAGCACTTCCATAGGGCGCAACGACGCGGAACATGACTATGTCAACGAGGGGAAAGCTGATGTCCCTCATCGAAGAAGGTAATCCAATTGAGATTATCTCGTAAAATCGTTCCCACAATAAACTTGGTTTGCCAAGCCCCTCAGCTTTTGCATGCAAATAAATGACAAGGGCAGCCTCAAAGACTGAGGCAATGACTGTGGCCCAGGCAGCTCCAGCAACGCCAAGTTTTGGAAAGCCATACCAGCCGAAAAGCAGCAGTGGGTCGAGAACAGCGTTCAAAAGACAGGCAAAAAAGGCCACTATCATTGGTGTACGTGTTCGCCCTGTTCCATTAAAAAAAGCAAAGCCTGATTCGGTCAGGTACCAAAGAGGGGCTCCAAAGAGGATTACACGCATATATTCGTGGGCAGCTCTGGCTACTTCAGGTGTTAGCTGGAAGAGAGGGATGATATAGGGCAAAAGCGGTAAAAAGATGGCGACTTCGATAATACCGAGCACAACTGAGAGAACATAAGTGTCGGCACAAACAGATTTCAGTGTTTTTTCATCTTTGGCACCATAAGCACGTGAGATGAGTGACATCGAACCAGTTGAGATGGTTCTGGAAAACATGAAGATGAGCAAAAGGAAGGCTGCTCCGACGGAAGCACCTGCCAGAGCCTCTTTGCCCAGTTTACCAATCCACATCATATCGATGGCCTGAAAGATGAGATAACTCGAAAGAGCACCCATTACAGGCCAAGCAGTGGACCATATGTTTTTATAACTCGTCGTGTTCATTGAAACTATTGTCGCGCGAATCCCGTATAATATATAGGACTATATAAATTTAGGAGGATTCATGCGTTTTTCTCTCCTTTGTTGTTTCGTTTCACTCACTTTTCTTCTCAGCCCTTGTTTCGCAGAGGAACAGGGCGTCGATTTGCTCAATAGAGTCGTAGACCAGAATGGTCGAGTCTATGCAAAAGCAGTAACAGGGACTACTCAAAAAGGCGCTAGTAAAGGTAATTATCTCGTCGAACCAGTAAAAGACAAAGATGGAAACGTCATCAAACTCAACGTTTGGGCTGAAGACATACTCGTCGATGAGATGGCACCAGACAGCTTTGATCGTAACAAGAAGATGCGCACCTATCGTGGCAAAGATGGTGAAGTTGGTGTGGCCATTTATGGTGACAAACAACTCAATCGATTGCGCGCCAACGGTTTCATTCTCGAAGCACCGCTGGACAGCAATTTGGTCAAAGTAGTTCGTGATGGGGACAATTCGCGTATTGTTTGGCAAGACAAGCAGGGCAATTATCTGACAGCACTCGTCCCTCGTTTGCCCAATCGGCCCAACATTCCCCAAGGTTCGAACAAAAATGTAAAGACTGAACCAGTCGACGCAGAGTTGGCACAACAGCTCGATTTGCCAGCGCCCCAAGACAATCCTTCAGCAGCAAATGATACGAACAAAGATGGTGTTGACGGCAACAATGTCGTTGCCGACAAAGATCCCAACAATACTGACGAACCTTTGCCCGATGATTTGGGAATTGGTGCTGGTGGTGACAATGGCCAGCAAGACAAAAACACTAACCAGAGCAACCAGGTCGTCATCGACGGTCCTGGACCACCTGACTATGGTGTAGAAGCCATCAAAGAGCCAGGCAATCCTTATGGTGTTGATAATATCCTCAGTGCCGATGAGGTAAAAGCTGCTGCTAATGCTGCAATGGGCGAAGTTCGAGGCAAAGCCAAAGATGGACTCACTCTCAATGAATATGGAGTTGGTGTTGGTGGTAAAGCAGGCCTTCAGCACGCTGGTGGCATTGATGGATGTATCGATGCGACTCACGCCCTCATCAAGTATTATCCCAATGTGGCTAGTCACGTGAAGAAGATAGCTTCAGAGAAACGAGCCAAATTGGAAAAAGAGCGATCTGACAAGATTGCTCAAGCAGCCAATGCTTATCAGGAAAGACTGAACCAAGCGAATAATGGCGGAAGTTACAATCCAGGTCCTGTTGCTACTTCTAACGACAGGCAGGGTGGTGGCAGTAAGATTGACGCGCCACCTGAACCACCAAAAGCTCCTGAGATGCCTGAACCACCCAAAGCGCCTTCTGGTGAGGACATTGGCATTTCTTCTTCGAGTTCCTCTCGTCCTGGAGATGATGAACTAGAGTAAACACAGCAAAAAAAATCCCCCCGCCCAAGGCGAGGGGATATTTTTGTTGGACTAGTGTGAATCGATGATTTCACCAATGTGGCCGTAGCCTGTGGGGCTTTGTGTCCAATAATCGATGATTGGACCGCCTGGAGGAATGATGAAAGCTTCGTTGTAACAATTGTCCCAAGACTGGAGGCGTAGCATTGCGTCGCCGCCGTTGAAGGACCAATGTCGTCCATCAGCGTAATAGTGATGAATGCCAACACCCTGACGAGTTTTGATATGGAACTGTTCGTGAGGAACATCCCAGCTGTTGTCAGTAATGAACTGGATGTATTGCCACATATTGCCACCAGGAGTAGAACCCTGGTTGACTGCTATACCTGAGTCGTTGGGAAGAGCAAAACAGAGACACTGACCGAACTTGAGAGCGCCGCGGTAAAGGAGACCTTCCATAGCGCCATGTTCGAAGTGAGAGAGAGCCATGATGTTGTGGGCAAGTCCGAAACCTTTACCAGTGTCTGTGTCATAATCGATACATTCGGTCATGAATTCACAAAGCTGGTCAACACCGGCTGAGAAGCCAACGGTCAAGAGACCACGAGCTTGGCGATCGTGGAGGATGCGAGGGAAGATGTCGCCATCACCAAAATACTGCTCACCAAGAGCGATGTAGCGGCGAAGACCACGAGCTGGATTGCCACCACCGAGGATGACTACTTCAGCGTTGCCCAGCATGTCGAAACAATACTCAACATCTTCTTTTTTCATTTCGTCACGCCAGAAGAAGGGGGCAGCGTCGAGGCCGAGGTGTTCGTAGTAACTGAAGAACCAACGGAAGTTTCCCCAACTCCACTCTTGTCTATCCATACCTTCGCTGCCTGGTCGACCTTCGGACATGGGCAGGAAGAGAATTTTTTTGTTTCCAGCGAGAGCACGCTGAACGATCCAGTCGTTGTGAATATAGTTGCTGCGGTCATGTGAGCTGTAGACCAATGTTGTCGGTAGCATTTTGCTTCCTCTCTTGTATGTCGTTTCGTTCATCAATTTTTTGAGACCGCACATAGTAAAACAAGTACCGCTTCAATGCAATCAAACGGCTACATTGGCGGAAAGAACCCTTAATGGGTGCAAAAGTTGTGTATATGGGAGCGTTGGGCGGTTTTTGCCTTGTTCAGGGAATAATCGACAGCTACTATTGCACTAACAGGATAACAGGTTGGAGATCACATGCATCTGATTACTGGGTTTATACTCGCGGCATTAGCTGGTCGCGGCAAGGGTGATAAAACGACTTTCCCTGGCACGACGAGAGGCCCTTTGCGTGTCATACACGCTTTGCCTGGTCGGATGAGGTTTCGCGCACCTTCGCTGAAAGGTAATGAAGCAGCCAAAGAATTGGTAGAGAGCAAAATCGGTGCTCTCGAGGCAGTGGCAAGCATTTCGGTGAACATCTTGTCTGGCTCAGTCTTGGTCAAATTCAATGAGAAAGATTTGGAGCCCGGATTACTCTTTGCTGTGCTCATACGTGTGTTGGGATTGGAAAAGGAATTCGAAAAACCGCCCAAACCAATATTGGCTACTGAGATGAAGGATGTGGCTGATAGCCTGAATAGATTTGTCTATGACCACACAGGTGGCATTGTCGATCTGTGGACATTGCTCTTCATTCTTATCGCTGGACAAGGTGTTAGGGAACTTTATGCTGGTGGTAAACGAGTTTTACCACCTGGTCTAACTCTCTTGTGGTGGGCCTATCATGGATTGCTGCGTGAGAAGAGGGCAGATTGATGTCCCTTGGGGATATGATAACGAGGCAAATGTTGAAGACGAAGGTCGTCCATCGGCTTCCAGGTCGACTTCGTCTAAATGTTCCTGCCTTGCGTCATCTCCCCACTGAGTTGAAACCATTCGTTCCTCAATTCGAGAGATTGATTGCAGCTGCTCCTGTTGTTGACAGCGTGAAAACAAGTTTACATTCTGCCAATTTGCTCGTTTTGCATAGAGCTGATTCAGAAGAGCAACTTGTAACGTACATCAATGAGCTCTTTGTTTTTATGTATGAAAACCGCAATCGTCTTCTCCATCAAAAAAAGAAAGCCGAAGCAGTCGTAGACAAGTTAGTGGATCATTTGAATAAAACATTGGGTAGTGAACTTACTTTCCAGAAAGAAGTGCCAGCTGATGTTTGGACGTAAAAAAGCTCCCCTATTAAAGTGTGAAATTCGTCACTCCTTACCAGGAAGAGTGAGGATAACTTGTCGAGCTCTCAAATATTTGGCAAACGAAAAAGAGAAACTGGAGGAGCGTTTCAACAATCTCAAGTCGGTCAAATCAGCCAATGTGACCGTGCTTACAGGTAACGTTCTGCTCCTCCACAGCAAAAGTATATCAACGACTGAATTGGTTGATGTCGTCGAAAGTGTCATTGGTTCCTTTTCTCTCGCAGCATTCAAAGAAGAGAGAAGGCAATTGGCGCAGAGTACTGTTCAAGAAAGGCGGTTGCAAGAGGAACCAATTTCAGCCATGTTGACTCGAGTGGCAATCACATCTGCCACCTTGTTTTTCTCCTGGCTCGGTCGTGACAAACCAAAACCCATTCGTTCGGCCCTCGGTCGTTTTTTCACTATGCCTGCTCTGACGGCCATATCACTTGCAGGTCCGATTGTGAAGAGTGGATGGGAGTCTCTCCGCGATTCTGGTAGGCCAAATGCAGATACTCTCAGCGCCTCTGCCATTTTGGCTTCTTTGGCTGCTGGGCGAGATATATCTGCCCTCACAATAATTTGGTTGGCTGACATTGCAGAACTGCTAACAGCTTATACGATGGAGCGCACTCGCAACGCCATTAGCGAAATGTTATCTGTTGGTGAAGAGTTCGTATGGCGGCTAGATAAAAATGGTCGCGAAGAAAAAATTCCCTTGGATGAGTTACACAAAAACGACGAAATCGTTGTGCGTACGGGCGACAAAATATCTGTCGATGGCACTGTGACAAGCGGTGAGGCAGCCGTTGATCAAGCTTCCATCACTGGTGAGTTCATGCCTATGCACAAGTCATCAGGAGATAGGGCCTTTGCCGGTACTGTCGTCAAGAGCGGCAGAATTACGGTGAGAGCAGAGAAGGTAGGAGACGAGACAGCCGTTGCTCGCATCGTGCACTTGGTGGAGGAAGCTTCTCATCGTAAAGCGCCAATACAGGCCTACGCTGACAAGTTTTCAGCCCAATTTATTCCCGTGAACTTTGCTTTGGCCATGCTTGTCTACCTTGTTACAAAAAGTCCTGCACGTGCACTGAATATGATGATTATCGATTATTCCTGTGGTGTGAGGTTGTCTACAGCCACAGCTCTATCAGCTTCCATATGTACTGCTGCTCGCAATGGAGTGCTCATAAAAGGTGGAAACTATATTGAGTTACTCGACGAAGCGGATACACTCATTATGGACAAAACTGGCACTCTGACTGAAGGACGCCCACAGCTGACCTCCATCGTTCCACTTGGTGAAAAGATGGATGAACGTAAACTAGTTCAATTCGCAGCTGCTGCTGAAGAGACTTCAACACACCCAATGGCTTTGGCAGTCATCGACAAAGTCAAACGAATGGGCTGGCTCATCCCCAAACATTCACAGGCAGAAGTTTTCGTTGCTCGTGGTGTTCAGGCCAAAGTTGGTAGACAAGTGGTCCGTGTTGGCAATAGACCCTTCATGATGGAAAACGAAGTTGATTTGAGCACTGCTGATGATGCAATTCAGCAGCTCGTTCGCCGAGGCGAAAATATCCTTTATGTTGCTCGTGGTTCAAAACTCATAGGTGTTCTTGGGGTCCAAGACGCTTTGCGCGAAAATATGAAAAAAGCGCTCAATCGCCTTCGTCATACTGGCATGGACGATATTGTCTTGCTCACAGGAGATGTAGAACAACATGCAGAAATTGTTGCCACGAGAATGGCCATGGATTCTTATCGTGCAGAAGTTTTGCCTGAAGACAAAGCACAGACAGTATTGCAATTACAGTCAAAGGGTGTTCGTTTGGTTATGGTTGGTGATGGTGTCAATGACGCTCCGGCCCTGGCGTACGCCGATGTAGGCGTTGCCATGGGAGGAGCAAGAACAGATATTGCCATTGAAGCTGCAGATGTCACAATTGCCGGTGACAACCCGCTCATGATTCCAGGAGTCATTAGGATGGCTCAAAAGACCATGGCAATTGTGCGGCAAAACTTTGCCGTCTCTATTGGAGTGAACACCATTGGGCTTGTCTTGTCTTCAATGGGAATCTTGCCAGTTTTCTGGGGAGCTGTACTGCATAATTCTTGTACTGTTGCCGTTGTTTTGAACTCTTCTCGATTGCTCTTTCATGATGTCGAAAGGGGGCGATGAGGTGTGAGTCGACCAACAGTAACAGTTTTTCACCGATTGCCTGGTCGAGTGCGAGTGAGATTGTCTCACGCTCTTTTGGACGTAGAGCGTCTCTATAGTTCAATTGCGGACCACGAGGGATTGACCTCTATAAAATATACGGCTGTCTCCAAATCAATTTTGCTGGTTTTCGAAGATGACAAAGTATCTCTCGAGGAGATCCTAGTTCGGATAGCGTTGTGCCTTTCTCTGGACTATAAAGGAGAAAATGTTCGCCTACTCAGTGGTCCACATCACCAAGAAATGTCCGATTCAACTTGGTATTCGGCCTTTCTGCTGATGACCGCACTTGCAGCTCGTATGTTTGGTGAAAATCAAACGACTCGCACTTTGTCTTTGTTGGCTGGAATTGGAACTGCAGGCGCAGTAGTCGATCACGCAGTTGCAGAAATCGAAGAACGAGGCAACTTCGATCCTGAGGTTCTATCTGTCGTTTATCTCGTCACGAGTATGCTTCGTGGCAATGTTCTGCCTGCAGCAGTATTTACCTGGGCAACCACATTTGGTCGGCACCTTTTTGCCTTGCCTCAGCGAGGTGTAGAGGTGAGACCAATTCAATTGGACAACGAAGGTGGTGTGGAGGTCGTGATAGCACCTGACAGCACACCACCAGGACGAAGTGAGATGTTGGGCTTGTTACCTTCCTTGTTGAAATATGTCATTTCAGGGGGCAGTCAGCGACATCTGCTCGAAGAGTTGCAGGAAGCTTCAAGAGTGCATGGTGAAGTTCTCGAGGGGCTGGGTACCTTTAGAAATGGCATACCAATCAAGTTTAGATAAATAAAGGAGGATGATCAAAAATGGAGATCAGAAACGAACACCTTGTTGGATTTATGGTAGGTGTTGGCAGTGCTGCTCTTGGATATTATTTCTATAAAAAGCACCAGGGACAGATTGACGACTACCTTCGGTCTCAGGGAATTGATATCCCAGCTGGAGCAAGTAAAAATCCAGCTGAGATGACCCTCGAAGAATTGGTGACTGAGAAGGAACAGTTGGAAGATCTGATAGCAGAACGAGAACATGCTGCAGCAGAATCTGCCGCTTAATTGAACTGGCCTTTATTTGCCTCTTTGGCCATTTGTCTTAGCTCTTCTGCTTCTTTTATCTTGCCCAGCTCTTCGTAAATACTGGCTAGGGATAACATCCTTTCTATAGTTGCTGGATGGCAGGCCCCATATAGTTTTTCCGTAATCTCTAGTACGCTTCTGTATAACTCTTCAGCTTTCTCCTTTGCCCCTTGAACTGTATGAAGAACAGCCAAGTTGGTCATTGCTGTCAGAGTTTCTGGATGGTCAGAGCCACATACTTGTTTTCTCAATGCGATAGTGCGTTCAAAGGTTTGTTCTGCTTGTTTGAGTTCTCCGTTATCGAGTAGTTGCATGGCCAATAATCCCATTGTTCGAATGGTATCGATGTGTTTGGTGCCCAATAACTCCTCTTGTATTGTCAAAGCTCTTCGGAAATATAATTCAGCTTTAGCTTTTTCATTAGCACGGTAAAACAAACCTACTGATACCATGAGTTGGCAAGTTTGTTCGTGGAAGGTTCCATAATGTTTTATGGAGTCATTTATTGCTTCTTGAAGAGTCTCTTCAGCTTGTTGAGCATTTCCTTGGCTCTGGAAGAGCCAACCAAGTTTTTCCAGCAATAGAAGATAGGTTGTGTCAATTTTGGATAGTGATTTTTTACTGTTTATCAAACCTTGCTTGATTAACCTCTCAGCTTTGACAAACTGCTTTTTAGCTTCATATATCTTGGCTAAATTGAGTTGTGCTCGACAGGTTTTTGGGCTCTTGTCCCCTCGGAGCTTACGGATGGTTCTCAAATAACGTTTCATAAACAATTCGGCTTGTAGTAGAGAACCTTTTCGATAGTGAAGGGCAGCCAACTCTTCGAGTACGTAGAGAGTTTCCCGGTCTTCCATTCCAAGTTTGTTTGTGAAAGTTTCAAGAGCGCACGAGTAGAGCTCTAATGCAACTTCTACTTTGCCACCTTCACAGTAGACGTTGGCAAGTTGACTGTTTACTCTTGCTGCCTGAACGCTGTCTGATCCTTCAGAGTTTTCAATAATGGAAACCAATCTCTCTAGTTTTTTTGCTGCTTCCTCATACTGGTTGGTTTCCAGATAGAGCACACTGAGCAATTGTAGAGGTTTATACAACTCTGTAGAATGAATTCCCAAGAGTTGTTCACCGTAACTCAATGCCTCTTTGGCATGTTTGATGGCGGCTGAATAATCGCCAACTTCTTGTTCTATCAACGCCAGTTCACAGCGAAGGGTGATCTCAAAATTGGATCTTAGAGCTTCGTTGTTTTTTATTAACTCTAATGTTTCTTCGTACAACTCTCGTGCTCTGCTGCAATTCCCATGTCCATGTTCTATGCGGGCAAGACAAAGAAGCGTCGAAGCCATTTCATCACTGTTTTGCACCATTTTCTGACGAATCAGCAATGAACGCATTCCATATCTCTTGGCCTCTGAGAACTGCTCTCGTTTCATGAGTAACATTGCAAGACTGAGGAAAACGTTCGCCAAATCACTTGTTTCACCACTGCACACCTTTTCTAGATTGGCTGCATATTCCAAATAGAGCATTTCGGCTGTAGAAAAATCTCCACTATCGATTGAGGTTTCTATGAGAGCGAAACGTGATTCCACAGTATCGGGATGAATGGGACCCAATAAACCATTCCTTATTTCAAAAGCTTGTCGAAAGAGGTGCAGTGCTTCGAGTGCATTGCCGCGTTCAGAGCATACTTGGGCAAGATTGTTTATGGCGGTGGCAGTTTCCAGGTGTCTGCAGCCCAATTTGCGTTTTCTGATTTTCACGGCCAATCTGTATTGAATTTCTGCCAGTTTGAGTGATCCCATGCGGAAAAAGACGACACCTAGTCTGTTTCTCAACCAAGCCGTTTTGATGTGGCTAGGGCCAAAGACATCTTCCGTCCTCTCAATGGCTTTCGCATAGAGACTCGCAGCTTTTTCAAAATTGTGGAGTCGAACATTTATGTCAGCGAGAGCAGAGAGTGACGTGATCATCTCTTCTGCTGTGTGAGTAGCCTCGTCGTAGAGTTGAAGCAAAGATGAATGATGTTTGGCCGCCTCAATGAGTTTCCCCTGCGAGCTGCACAAGTTTGCCAAATTCTGCAGGGTAATCACGAGTAGTATGTGGTTTTCTCCCTCTTGTTCGTCAAGAATGCTCAATCCTCTTCGGTAAAGTGCTTCAGCATGGTCGAATTTCTTCAGCTCGATAAGAGTTTTGGCGTGATGATTGAGAAGTTCGACAAGGTCTTCGTGAGACTCTCCCTTTAGTTTTTTTGTGATTGCTGTGGCTCTTAGATAGAGTACTTCTGCTGTGGTGTAATCTTGCTGTTTCAACGTGACAAGCGCAAGGTCCTGCAAGGCTTCAAGAGTCATCAGATGATTGAGGCCGAAGTGGAAAAAACAAGTCTCATAAACCTCTTTGAATATGGTAGCTGCACGCTGGTATTCACTGTTGTCAAAGTATATCCAGCCAAGGTTACTGAGGGCGATGGCCGTGTCTGGATGAACATTGCCCAACTTCTGTCGCCTAATGTCTACGGCGTAACGGTAATGACGTTCTGCTTGGCAGAGGTCTTTGGAGCGATAATAAACTACACCGAGACGATTGTGTAACCATGCAGTATCGGGATGTTCTTTTCCCTTTTTTGCTTCGAAGTAGGGTAAGACAGGTTTGAGCAGTGCGAGGGCAGAATCATATTTAGCCAATGACACAAAGATGGCTGCCAAGGAGAAAATCGTATCTAAGGTGCTGTCGTGAAATCGGCCAAGAGAATTGCAACGAATGTCCAATGCCTGTTGATGTAATGCCGCAGCTCGCTCTAGATCTTTTCCGTCTCCTAGAATTTCAGCAAGATTGGACAGTACTCGTGCCTTGGCTATGTCATCAGGATCTGTCTGACATTCATGAATATTGAGTGCTTCTAAATAGTGTTTTTCTGCACTATCGATGTCATTCAGTCTATAAGCCATTACTCCCAATAGATTGAGTACCCAGGCAACTTCCAGGTGTTTGGGGCCATGAAGCTCTTTGGAAGCAATGAGCGCCTTTTGGTAACAACAGGAAGCTGCTGCGTAATCTTCTCTCAATTGATGAGTGTCAGCCAGATCATAATAAGCCTCGAGGGTGAGCGAATGCGCACAACCTAACAGTCCTTCGCGAATATTGCATGTGCGTGTGAGAAGTGAAGTTGCCTCTTCATATTGCTCTGCAAGGCGCTTCATCCAACCTAGGTTACGGCAAGATTGGGCTATGTCCAAGTGATAAGGTGGAAGGCGTTTTTCGCGAATACTCAAAGCCTTTTGATAGTTGATGTGGGCTTTTTTGTAATTCTTTTCTCTGTCGAAAATGACTCCTAGGCTGTTAAAGATGGCTGCACTATCTATAGATGAGTCTCCATTTAGTTGAAAAGAGAGTTCTAGAGCGTCTTCGTAATATTGTCGTGCAAGATCGAGTTTGTCTTGTAATGAATAGACGTTGGCAATATCGATGATGGCCTGCAGTGTCAAACTTGGAGTTTCGATTGTGTCGCTTTTACGAGCTTCCAGGATTTTGAGGAAAAGGGGGAGAGCTTCACTCCATCGTTTGTGCTCCAGGTAATAGACTGCCAATTCACGCATGACGCGTAAGGTAGAGGAGCACTCTTCTCCCAAAGCCTCTTTCCGAGACTTTAATGTTCGAAGCAGTGCTGCCTCTTTATCATTCATGGGTGACTAACACCCAAAAACTTGGCTACACGAGAGTTGCACTTGAAGATGAGCTCTACCTTAGGAAGCGGAGTGTCTTCACCTAGCAGTTCTCGACGGGCAATAATGCCAGCTTTTTTTCCTATACCTTTTGGGCAGTATGAAAGTGAGAATAGAGCACCTGCCTTGACGAGACTTGGAGAGAAGGCGATGACTGGAATGCTCTTTTGAAGCAGCGTCAGTAATAGATGTCGCAAGGTTTCTTTGTGGAGCAAGACGGGATCTGGTAAGAGAAAGAAAGCGTCGATTTCACCAGTAAGGTCTTTCAAACCACGAGGTATTTCCCGTGGAGAATTGACCCTGCATGCTTTTAGAGAGCAACTTCCCTTGGCAAACGTACGCTCGTAACTCTTAACGATGGAAGCAAGGGCTTTGTTACACCAGAGCGTACCGATACGTTCTTTCTTTTTGGGATAAAACTGCCTGTAGCTTTTCGTCACAGCTTGGGACGGTGGCAGATATGGAACGACAATGGTCTTCTTCTCATCTTCCTTTGGCTCATAAATAGTCAAACATGAGATGACCAATTGCTCTTGTCTGATAGAGAGTACGAATTTCGTTGCAGCACCGCCAACGGTGATGAAGCAGCTAATGTTCGTTGTTCTTAGATGTTGCCTGAGTCTACGATTTTCTTTTTCGGAGCCAAGACTATGAACGCTGTATTCAAGAGCTTCCAGCTCTTCTTGAAGTCCCTCAATTGCTTTTTGATAGGGTGGCAAAATGCAACTACTTACGATGGCAATTTCTTGGGCAGGGAGGATTGCCGAAAAAAGCGAGACCAATAGACAAGATGCAAAAAGCCCCTTCACCACACCTCCTGATTATTATTATTCTCCCCCCGAAAGGTATTTACCTTAAAGAATAGCACCTATATAGACAAACTGCAGGTCACTATTTTATGTGCACCAACCGTCGTAGTGGATGTGGGCCCAGGCAGAGTATTGGCGAGCAAATGCCCAAGCTTTTAATTCTGGGCTGTATTTGTCGTAGTTGATACCCCAGTCGTCTCCATTTCGATAACAATCAGTGAGAGCGTTAGCGATGTGCCGAGGATGCCAGTCGTTCATTCGCATTTCAGCAACGACCCAAGATACTACTGCAGGTTGCAATAATCGAGGATAGGGGTGATGGAAGACTTCCTTTAATTCGTTGGATAGCCTTTGATCGTTGAGAATACGATGATGAGCTTCACCTGGTGCCAGATCATATTCGGAATAGTGGCAATAGTCATGGAATTGTTTTAACGGTGAGCGCAGGTAATCACTAACGAGTGTACACAATCCTTCATCAGCAAAGGGTATATAACCTGGGAAGTGGCGAGAATGGTTCAGGGCCTTTTTCAGGTCCCACATACACTCGACAATGTGATCCAGGTCTGTCCCTTCTATCTTGTCTATACCGTCATAATAACGACCCATGACGTCAACGAGAGAATGGTCTCCAATACCGTATCTTTCATTGCGTTTTTTGTGAGTGCTGAAAGGAGCTCGAATAATTCTCATATAGGCGGGATCAGCTGTCCAACTCAAATCTATGTTCGTACAGGCTGAAGTTGTGTCCCACAATGTGACTGGCAGGTCAGTGTGCCCTGACACAGTTTGAAGAGCTCTAAGTGCTAAATACTCACTGAGGAAGCCGAGACCACTGAAAACATATGCTGCAGAGTTATGGATCCGTGGAAAACGCTTCAAATCAGAGGGATCTTCCACGTCATATCCTGCTAGAGCTATCTCGTCGAGATATCCTATGGCTGAAACTTCTTCCCAAGCTCTAGTTCCACGGACAACACGAGTCAAAAAGTGTCCACCTGAGGGAGTGAAGTCGAGGACATGAGGAATTTTTCGACTTTCGAACTCGATAGTCAGGTAATGGGTCATAGGGCCAATATTGTTCTGGAAAAACCACTGCTGACCTTCTACAGACGAATACAATCGCCGAGGATCGGCCACGGATACTTCGAAATCGAAGGGAAGAAGAACACTGTTACTATCGTAACCAACGATGGGGATGAATACTTCCAGCTCTTTTTCTACTGTGAGTTCATAAAGGTTACTCACTGGTTCCACTGTGACCAAGAGTCCATTTGGATCCCAGCCGTGATTGATTAGATTGTTTCCATAACCCAATACGTAATGGGAGAATTGAAAACCTCTTTCGAGCTGGGGGAAGACATGGTGATAATACTGCCGAATGTTCAAACTCGTCCTCGCTATCGATAGTTATTCAATGAATATCCACAGAAAGGTTGGATACAGAAGTTACGCTCTTGCTCTTCAGTGCAACTCATGTACCGCTTGTCATCTGTGCCGTCGTGGAGTGGGGCAGCATATTGTTCTGCCCAGTAGTTGGCTCTCTTTTCAGCGTTATAATACCCCCACGACATTTGTCGATAGCGTGAATAGATGAGCCCACCAATATGTTTGGGATGCCAGCCTTGGCTATCCAGTACCCGAACGAGACGCTGAATATTTGTTGGTTTCAGCAAATGTGGTTCTGGATAAGCAAGACTGTGGCAAACGCAAGGTGGAAGTGTTTTTAGAATTTCTGGATTGTAATAGGTATTCTCCCAGTCCCAATCATAGTTGTGGTGTTGGGAATCAAAATATTCGAAGAAAGTTCCAAGGCGGGAGTTTTCGATACTGTCGATTATTCTGTCCACAGCCCAGGCAGCTGTTGGGATAGAGCAGTCCACATGCTCAGCGATGGACGCAGCAAACTCGAAGTCGGTGGCGCACATTTGCACTTCTTCGATGCGTTTCAGTGCAATGGCGTCATAATCATCTATGGACCAAAAAGGTAATGTGAGCTTGAGCGGTGCCCAATAAACATCTGTGTACCTAGTGTCAGCCCTTTGTTTCTGATGGGTAGAGAAAGGTGCTCTGTGATCACGCATATGGAGCGGATCACCAAAGCAAGTCAGATCGATGGAGATACCCTCTGGTCCCTCACCATACAGGCCATGGGTCGGATCACCCATATGAATGTCAGAGTATACCGTGGGTAATATGGTTTCACCCATTTCCCGACGTCCCTGCAGGTCACGCATTACATCGTTCGAGAGTTTGAGGATGACGCGGAACATACCTTTACTACCCAAGGAGGCGTACCAGGGAACAGGCCTTTGCCTTTTGCCATCATAGGGCATCTCATAACGTTCACGAAGTGTCTGTTCATCGTGACCGCCAAGCCATACCAATCTTTCGTGTACTGGATCAGTAAAGGGTACCTTGAAGAGAATTTGTACACCTTGACCAGTCACCAAGGCCAGATAGGGAAGCTCGTATTGGTAAAACTTCCACAGGTATTGCTCTACTATGGGACGCAATTCCCATAGTGCATATCCAGGATCGGTTATTGCGCGTCCTTTATTG
>CAZXTJ010000109.1:0-16295 GCA_964643655.1 uncultured bacterium | reverse complement strand
TTTTCACTCTTGGGTACTCTCATCGTTGCCATCATCATCGTCATTGCTACCACGGCCATGATGGTCAATCTCACCGGTGGTCGCCGCCACGTGCGCATGAGTCGCCACCGCCTGGAAAGTGCTCTTCTTTTCAAAGAGATTATGCAAAACCTTCGTTGTACTCCCTATGGAAGTTTCTCGGGCACCACTGTGAACCTCAGCGGCATTGTCTCTACACTGCCTGATGCTTTTGATGAACCGGAAGTAACAGTCACAGACATTACCATTCCCCAAGTTCCGGCCATGCAAATGAAGAATGTTACCATCACCCTCTCTTACAAAGATCCAGGCGGAGTAGCCCGCACTGATACGCGCAGCTTTTTGCTCCGTGGTCCTGCCAATCGAGGCATTTATTAAAAGGGGAGTGCGGAATTTAAGTTACACATGGCCCAAAAGCGTATCATCGCTGATACAGGGCAATAGTCTCAACAGAACCAGAGCCGCTCCAGCAAAGACTTTCAGCATCTTGGCCCCAATCTTCCTCTACCTCCGACAGAGTAACAACAAAAATCAACGGAGGAAGAGCAGTGAACACAACAAAATCATTTATCATCTTGGTCAGTCTCATCTGTCTAATGGTCCAACCTGTTATTGCTGATACAATCTTTGTCTTCACAACACCTGTGAACTCAGCGGAAGAAGCTGCCGAACGTATCAGAAACTATGAGAATGTACGTTTCGAAACCGTAATCAAACAGGGCAATGCTTATAACACGAGTGTAGGATTTCTCCAGTGCACACGACGCTACTGGGATATCAATGGTGCCCAAGGTGAAATTCTCGAAACAATAATGGGTAAAAAACAGGGTTTAATTCTCGACAGTGAGACCAATCAAGACATTAAACAGAACGCTCAGACCTTTGCTCCTACGGACGAACAGGACCCCGGTTGGGGAAAAAGCGTCACCATCTTCGCTCTCAAAGAAGCTCAGAAGGATCTCGACGGAGCTTTGAACGCAATCATCGCTGATCCCAGTTGTGTGCAAGATGTAGAAGCTTCACATCTGTGGTTCATGGACAGATACTGCTATTCAATGGGCGAAGAAGTCTTTGTAGTAAAAAGTGGCGAAAGCTTGACTGCATTGTTCCTCACAATCACAGCCCTCTGTGATGATGAAGGAGCTGTCAGAGCTTTGATTACTGATGAAGAGATGAGCTCCGCCGAATTGTCCCGCCGCTTTTCAGTAGACACAATGTTGAAAAAAGAGTCTGAAGAAAAACTACCTACGAGCGAAGAAGTTTCAGACGAATTGGGTGGCCTTCTCGGTGAAGTCGCCAAAGAAGTTGTAGTGTCAACAGATGGTACAGTGAAGTCCACTTCCCCCTACCAAAAAACCACAGCCGTTGCACCCAACGAAAAAGAAGACACCTGGCAGATAGTTGTTGATTATGAAACTGACCGCGATGGTCTGAGAAAACAGTACAAAGAAACAAAAGGTCTCTACAGCCTCTTGAAACTCTTCTGGCAGGGTTCTAACACTCAGGAACGTGTCATTCTTCGCTCAGTAGCAACTGACTTGAAATCTTCAGCCGCAGCAATCAAAACTAGATATCGCTCTTTGCAGTCTCTGCAAACAATGGATTAGAAAACGAGCTCGTGACTGTTTGACAGCAAAAAGCGCCCCTCTGTATACGCCGTCATCTTTGACAGCCAAAACAGGGTGGCGCTTTGTGTCGTTAGGCAGCAACTTTTTCTGGCTGGGCACTCAAAGCAGCCCATTTGCTCCTAGACGGTAAGTCTCGGGTGTAACACCGACGACCTCTTTGAAAGAGGCGATGAAGTGTGACTGGTCGTAAAATCCCAAGTCTAGGGCCACTGAAGACCAATCAGGTTTACATAAGCGTCGCAAAGGACGAGTAGCTTCGACAGTCCTCATGACACGACTATATTTATTGGGGCTCACTCCAACAAACTTTTTGAACATCCTCGTCAAATACTGGCGTGACACTCCCAAATGTTTTGCCAGCTGAGCCACGGGCAGATTGGCCCTCGAATGTTGCAAAATTTCTGTGGCCGCCACGACGACGGCTTTGACTTCAGCCTCTTTGCGAGCAGCGAGAAGACGCTCTTCACAAGTGGACCAAAAGTCCTGGGGGCCACGGGCGTGAGGAAAAGGAAGCTGCAAATCGTCCGTCAAAACGGCCTCATCAATGAGCTCGTGTACTTGCTGACCCAATAGGGGCGCTGCGCCAAATCCTTTGAAACGGACTCCATAATATTCGCAAGCTTGGGGACGCTCGATGGGACGGGCTTTCGTCTGGAAACCAATGTAGTGACACTCAGTTTTACCGTCGGCCCATCTTTTGAAAATGAGGTCTGAGCAACCGTCGGGCAGAATGAGCGAACCGCCGTCCTCGGCGCGGACGGACCAATAACACTCCACATAAGGAGCTAGGGCGGGATGGGGCTTCCTTTGTTCGTAATTCATTGGAGGAAAATTATACCTCGCGATTGTTTGGTTTCCAAATTTCCTATAGAAAGAATGGGGGCTGGGCTATTTTCCCTCTGCCTATGTTGAAAGGATGGAAAAATGGTTCAAAAAAGAAGAGCTTTGACCACATTGCGCTCGATAGGTCCCGCTGCAGCAAGGGATCTCGAGAGCTTGGGAATAAAATGGGTAGATGAACTCTGTGGCCACGATGGCCAGGAGTTGTACGAACGATTGTGCGAAAAAACGGGAGTGCGCCAGGACCCTTGTGTTTTGGACGTCTTTCGCTGCGCCGTTGCCCAGGCGGAGAACCCCAATTTGCCAGCAAAACAAAAGGACTGGTGGTATTGGTCCGCTCTGCGAAAGGGGAAAAAGAATGACTAATAAACTTTCCAAAGAGGCTTTTGCCAAGGCCGCCAAATTTGTGCGTGAAGAGGCGAGACCCGTTGATAAAGCCTTTTTTGAGCTCTTTTTTGGTACCGGTTCTGCCGAGGCTGTCGTGGAGGCTTTGAAACCTTTTCAAAACGACGATGGCGGTTTTGGCAATTTTCTGGAGCCTGATTTTCGGCTGCAGGAGTCTTCTGTAATGGTGACTACTGTGGCTTTTAAGTTCCTCATCGAAGCCGGTGTGAGTGGAGAAGAGGAGCTAGTCCGCCGGGGAGTAGATTACCTCGTGAAGCAGGAGAAGAATCTCTCGTGGTTGCCCGTGCCCAAGGCTATTGATGAAGTGCCTCGCGCCCCTTGGTGGCAATATGAAAACTGGGCCCACCGTGAAGGAGCTAGCTGGCTCAATCCCAATGCAGAAGTTGTTTCCATCTTGGTTTTTTATAAAAATCTCGTTCCCCAAGAGTTGGTGGAGAAGAGCGTGAAAAAGGTGGAGAAGGTGCTGGCCAATTTGCCCGAAAAGATTGAAATGCATGACTTTTTGGCTACATTGCCCCTGGCTGAACGAGCCCAGGGAGAGCTGCGTTCATTTGTTTTTCAGAAGCTCGCTGACAAGGTGAAAAGTACCGTCGCTTTTGACGCGAAAGATTGGTCCACTTATGGACTGAAGCCATATTGGGTTGCTGAAAAACCTGATAGTCCTTTGGTTTCTGAGCTGGGCGACGCTTTGGAACAAAGTCTGGATTTTGAGATAGAGCAGCAAGGTGCTGATGGTGCTTGGGCTCCCAATTGGGCTTGGGGACAATTTGAAGAGGATTGGGAAAAGGCCAGGAAAGAGTGGAAAGGTTGGCTCACTGTGAAGGTGCTGCGCAGCTTGGACGCTTTTGGGAAGACATCGCCGGCATAGCCTGCGATCACTCTTCCTTCTGAAGACATCGGGCTGCGCCCGTTAGCTGCGCCCGTTAGCTGCGCCCGTTAGCTGCGCCCGGTTTACACAGCAAATTTGGCTGTCACTGCTATATGGTCAGAAGGTCGCTCAGCTTTGCGTAACTCCAAATCGATGTCCACTCCTTTGGAGCGCCGGCTGAGCGATTTTGTGGCCAGTATGTGATCTATGCGCCAGCCCAAACCATTGTTGAGCGCGTTTCGGAGGCGGTAATCAAAATAGGTATAATGACCGCCTCCTTTTAAATGCTTGCGGAAAACGTCGACAAATCCCCATTCGAGCAGTTCGTGATAAATCTCTTGAACCTCTCGGCAGAAACAGGGATCGCCCCAGAGACGCTGGGCATCGTAAACATCATCATCAGAAGGAGCCATATTCAGGTCGCCACAAACAATGAGTTTGTCCTTCGTGGAATATTCATTGTCTATGAGCTCTTGCAGCTGAGCCAGCCACTGTAGTTTGTAGCTAAACTTCTGTGACGTGCGAGAGCTACCTTGAGGCACATAGGCATTGATAATATGGATATCAGCCACTTTGGCGCGGATGAGTCGAGCCTGCTCGTCCAAACCATCGCTGTTTAAACCTCTTGCAGTCTCTTCAATGGGATGACGGCTAATGATGGCAACGCCGTTATAACTCTTCTGACCGTGATAAACCACATTCCAACCAGCATCAGTAAAGGCTGCTTCAGGAAAGTCAGTGTCACGGACTTTTGTCTCTTGCAGGCAGAGCACATCGGGTTCATTGGCTTGTAGCCAAGGTATAACGACTTCTAGCCTTGCTCGCAGTGAGTTGACGTTAAATGTGGTTACTTTAAAGAGTGAACTCACTCGTCCAACCAAGAAGTGACTGTGATGGGCACAGTGACCCACATGAGAAGTTTACGTACTTTGATATTACCACCAAAGGAGGCACCTGTACCGTAACCAACTTCTGGTTTGTGATAACCCGAACCTTTGAAGTCCACTTTGATTGGTTCGCCAGAGGCGTGTTTCAAGACTGCACTGACTTGAGCGCCTTTTGCGGCGTCCAATTTGACGAATTTGAATGTAGCGTCAAGACGTACTTTGTCAGGCAGTTTCGGTGCTTTTTTGCGATTGTGCCTTGCGGCAGCTGCGGGCAGATAAAAGACTTCGCGGGAGGTCCAAGCTTCGCCAACATTGACGGCAGTACCAGGCAACTTGGGAAAGAGGAGACCAACGTTTTTCAAGACGGAGGCTATTTGTGGGTCATTCATCTGTGGACTACTGAGGGCTGATACTTGGCCCGTAGGAGAAAGTTTGAATGTTGCTTCCACGGGACCAAAGGTCTGACCGTTGTCAGCCGTAATGGCTGGTACGTCCAAACGCATGGAAAAGAGGTCGCCGCTTTGTCCCAAACAGGTCATGTCATAGCTGAGCTCATAAGTTTTTGTACCCAACATAGGCACTTTGGCCACAGTTTTGGATTTGATTGTCCAGGTGGCACCCTCAGCCGGAGCATATTCCAAAACGGTTGGAGCAGCTGAGACTGTGCTCGAAAGTAACAATAAAAACAGCAGGCAAAAAGTAATTTGTCTCTCCATCATTCCTCCCCAGGAAGATATCAATGCGCTCAAGAGTGGATTATTGTCTATATTGTAATTGTGTTTTCAGGAATATTAAGAAGATTGGGGTCGATTGCCTACCCCCCTATTGATTGCCCCTTCAGGCGGTGCGATGGTATAAGAGTAGAGCCTGAATGCGAGGACGGCATGTTCAAACGCAATTACAGCATGTTGCTTGAGATAGATGAACAATTGGACGAGTTGGTTTCGTCCCTTTGTGAACCCCATTTGACGGACGATCAGCTTTTTCACGCCCAGGAACTGCTGGCTTCTATGCTCGAAAAGACCAAACAGATGGATTCATCTGAAGATGGTTATTTCGAGATTCACGCCATTGTTTCGCGCCTCCACAAAGCTGTTGTCAAGGTACGTAGATTTACTGGCAGGATGAATGAACAGTGGCGAACGACTGTAGAGAGGGCTCTACACGTACTCAATTCTGTCGTCTCTTCCCGCCTCAGCGATAGAATGGGCGATTCCAACGTTCGTCAATGTATCAAGTCTCTCGATGCTTTCTTGTCAGGCAGTAAAAGGCCTGTAGAGACGACAAAATCGAGCAAATCTTCGGGCGCACTTCGTTCACGCTTTAGAAGGTATTTCTGAGCTTGCACCCATTGCATAATGGGAACTATCATTTAGTGAAATGAACGGCCATCAGCAAAGAATAATCGGTTTTGGTCCAGCAGGACGTACTTACCCCCACGCAATCGTCGTGGAGGCTCAGCAGCCTGGGCCCGATGGAATAGACTTACAGCTCATCATCGATGATGGTTACCTCACTGATTATGTGCGTTATGTGGCTGGTGACCAGCGCCGCAGAATGGTCAAACTGCAAAATCTAGATCCTGACCGTGCTCTGCGTTTTGCTGACTTGAGCCTTCCCGTTGGCACGACAGAAGTACTCATCGAGTGTTTTGATGGCGAGAACCATCGTATTCCCGATCTCTGCTGTAATTACAATCTTTATGCCTGTACTTTTGCAGCCGTCACCTTGGAAGACGAAGGTTTCCACGAAGGTGCTCGTCAGGAAGCTGGCGTAACGCTCAAATACCAAAAATGTGGTGTTTACAACGAATATGAGACTGCTCAGCGATTGGCCAAAGAGCAGGACAAATCCATCATTGGCCGCGCCATGGTGGCTCTCATCGACCTCATTCTGCTCTGTATTCGTTGTTGGTTGGGTGCAGTTTTCCTTTTCAACTTGGGTTGGCGAAAAGTAGAACACTGCATTATTTGCGGACTCATCTTTGGTGTTGTTTCCCAGCGTACTTTAGGTAACACGGCCAAGATATTCTTTGGTTCCACCATTTTGAAGGTGAGCGCCATCTTCTCTCCAGTCATGGTTGCCGCCTATTTTGCCGTCAACCCAATGAAACTGAAACAAATTGTTTATGGTGGTGGCATATCGGAAGAGATCTCCCTCTGGTTCCAGAGAATTCAATGGACTTCTCACCAAGTCATCGAAGCCACTCAATGGTCCATCCTCATTTTGATGGGCGTTTGGTTCTTCCTCTGGATTTTCACTCCAGAAGCTGGCGAAGAGGAAGAATAAGAAAAACCCTCACGTTTTCACGTGAGGGCCTTTCAACTAACTATCTACTATTTTTCGATTTTTCCGATGTTTTTCACCCAACCGAAGCTATCTTCGGTTTCACCATATTGAATGGCTTGAAGTTTGTCATAGAGTTCCTGAGTGACAGGACCTACACCGCGGTCGTTGATGGTGTAATCCTTACCTTTGTAAGAAAGAGCACCAACAGGTGATACGGAAGCAGCTGTACCGGAACCGAAGATTTCTGTGAGAGCACCGCGGCGAATGTCGTGACAGACTTCGCTTATGGAGATGGTAGTCTCTTCAACCTGTAGTCCTGCTTGCTCAGCCAAATCGATGATGCAATAGCGGGTTATACCCGGTAAGATTGAACCGTTGAGCCTTGGTGTGACCAAAGTGCGGTTATAAACGATGAAGATATTCATCGCTCCTACCTCTTCGATGTATTTTCTTTCCACACCGTCGAGCCAGAGCACCTGAGCAAATCCCTTTTTCTTGGCTTGAGCACCGGCGAGCAATGAGGCGGCATAGTTACCTCCACATTTGGCTTCGCCCACTCCGCCAGGAACGGCACGGACATATTCATCGGTCACATAGAGATCGATGGGATTAAATCCTTCGGGATAATAAGGACCAACTGGGCTGAGGATGATGAAGAAGATGTATTCATTGGAGGCTTTTACACCAAGAACCTCTTGTGTTCCGATCATAGTGGGTCGGATATAGAGGGCAGCGCCTTTGTGGCGAGGAATCCAACGGGATTCAGCCTTTACGAGAGCCTCTATGGCCTGCATCATCTCATCTTCGTCCAAAGTAGGCATACAGAGACGCTCTGCTGAACGATTGAACCTTTTGATATTCTCTTCGGGACGGAAGAGAAGGATGTCGTCACCGCCTGTTTTGGCGAAAGCTTTCATCCCCTCGAAGATCTCTTGTCCATAGTGGAAAACGATGGAAGCTGGATGGAGTGTGAAAGGTTTCAGCTTTTCGATTTTGGCATCGTGCCAACCTTCGCCTTCCTTCCACCGCATAGTGAACATTCTGTCGGTGAATTGAACACCAAATCCAAGCTTTGTAGGATCCTCGAAGAGAGGTTTCATGTCTTCTTTTGCGAGTGTTTCGACTTTGATGTCGAGCATGCGCCACTCCCCATTCTGTTCGTTGGAAGTCTCTGAAATACCCTCGAAACTTGCCCTTCACTATACAGAAGGCCTTGTCAGTGGAACAACATGAAAGGCAGGAAACTTTCGAGTTTTCTATACGTATATAAGAGTTGGAATACTATTTTTGTTTGTTTACAAGCGATTTTTCCCATAGAGAGCGGGTTGATGTGATCACTAGACGAATGTTGGCCATTTGGGGTCTACTGCTATTTTTCAGTGCAGTTAACCTTCTTGCAAGTGACTTCGATGTCATTAAATTTTCTCCTCGTTTGGGTGGACCTTACGAACATCTTCTCTCTTATCGCTCTTTCCGTTGGCCCAGCCAAATCAATGCTGCTCTTACTGCAGAGGCTGTGAAAGCTTCTTATCCCAGCTCTCGCTACAAACAAGATGGACCCGTCTCTTTGCACGTCGATGGTGACCGCACTCCCCTCGGCGAAGCAGACGTCATCATCATCGACAAGGAACAGGGCAACCAAGTCGTCCTCATTGGTGAGGTAAATCTACGGGGCGACAGTGGTCAGGCAAGGCGCGAACTTGCGGCACTCCGTGCCGATTTGCTCGTTCATAGACGGGAAAAACTCGTCTTCCGTACTCCTGCCAACAAGATGAAAGTTGTAGGAGAAATTCTCCCCCAGTCTCCTCTCCCAAAACTAAAAATAGTTGGTCCTTGGAATGGTGGCGGCTCTTTTGACATCACATTGCCTCTGCAACGAGGCGAAGAAGAGGTGCTCTTCCGCGCACTGTTGCACCGAGCACACCCCAAAGATGCCCAGCGAATAGCTGAATATCCACCTCTTGCTGCTCAATTGAAGCTCCTACGCGAACAGACGGAACCCATCAAAGTGGTAGGTCAGGTTCTGGAAGTTCTCATTCGCCATCATATGTCGCAGACTTCTCACCAAGAACCCGAGTTCTGGTCCACAGGCGGTTTGGAATATCGTTATGAAGGTTCCGACATTGTTGTAGGCGAGCTCGATATCTTGGCTGTGCGCCGTAGTGACCATAAAGTGGTGCTCATCGGTGAATGTAAATTGTCCTCTGGCAATAGCTTCAAAAAGGCTCTCGATAAAGCCAAGAAGCAGATGAAGAGGATTAAAGAAGCCATCGAAGGTCCTGATAGCGACAAATTGCGTTTCCATTTTGTGCCCAATCCTGCTGAGAAATTCTCTATTGAAGATTTCCGCGGAGTGGATACGGAGTACCGCATTTATGGCTCTACTGGTGCAGTGGAATATGGATTTGATGAAGAAATAGAGCTCGACCGTAAAGATGGCGATGTTCTCTTCCGCGAGGTGCAGTTTTATGAGCGCGATGGCAAACCTGTCGTCGATATCCTTTCCAAGAGCTCTTGTCGCAAGCTTTTGGACATGCGCAAAAAACTCATCGAAGAACGTATGGAACACGATGAGAGTGTGAATGTGGTTTATGGCAATAGGTCTGAAGCCATTGCCAAATATTATCCTGATTACCTCACCCTGATTACGAGGGCTGGGAAGTTCAAAGAGGCCATCATCGAGCTCGATAAAGTTCGTGCGCCTTGGCACGAAGTGGCTGAGATATTCCGCGGCCACGCATATGCCCTCGAGCTGCTGCAGGCTGAGGAAGCGCCACGTTGTAATGCCCTTTTGTTCCGCTTGGGTTGTCCTGCCCAGGCAGCAGCCGCTCTGCTGGCTGCCCACGGCGGCCCCTTGAAATGATGTAGGCTGTCTTGAGCAGTAACAGTTAAGTGGGGTAGAGTTCAAGGGTGCGAAAACGCATTGATCGTTTCATGAGAGAACCAGCCGTCGAATTGATGGTTGTTTTTCTCATTCTTCTTTCCGTTGCCGTCATCGTGGCTGAAGCTGTCTTTCCTGGTGGCCACTGTTTTGGTCTCGATTTGCAACTCCTTGGGGACGTCCTCACCGTCTTGTTTATCATCGAGTTGTCTCTGAGATATTGTGGCTGCAAAAAAGCTCGCACCTTCCTACGTGAATATTGGATAGATATTTTGGCTGTTATGCCAGCGGCGCGAGTCTTCCGCATGTTGCGTGTTCTGCGTTTGCTGCGCCTCTTTCGGGTGGGCAAGATAGTCAATCGACGCATGAAGCGTTTTTCCAACATCTTCGTAGAAGGTGCCACTGAATACGCTTTCATTATCTTGTTTTTATCCATCATCATTCTGTCTGGTGCTTTGGCCATCATCAGCCTGGAAGGAAAATCCAATCCGGACTTTTCATCCTTTGAGAATGCTTTCTGGTGGTCCGTCTATTCATTGATGGCTGGCGAACCCGTCAATGGTAATCCCCAGACAACGGCAGGACGTATTGTTTCAGTCTTTGTCATGTTTGGTGGCGTAACCGTTTTCGCATTGTTGACTGGTGTGTTTTCCGCCTTTATGGTGCAAAGATTACGACTCAGTATGGAAGGAAAAGCCATGGATCTCGAGGAACTGAGAGACCATATCATCATCTGTGGATGGAATAGGGCGGGACGACTCATCATCGAAGAGTTCCAATCGGATCCCACCCAAAAGGACCGTCCCATCGTAATCATTGCCGAGCGGGAAAAAGAACCCCATCTCAATTGGAAAATCGTTCGCCCAGAACTCATTTATTTCCTTTCGGCTGATTACACGCAGGTGGCTGTTTTGCGCCGCTGCAATGTGAAAGATGCAGCCATTGCAATCTTGCTTGCTGACAAATCCAAACCAAGGACAGACCAAGACAGAGACGCTCGTACAGTGCTCGCAGCAATGATGATAGAAAAGCTCAATCGAGAAATTTTCACCTGTGTCGAGCTGCTCAACCGCGACAATGAAACCCACTTGAAAATGGCTGGTGTGGAAGATGTCATCGTTGGTGATGAATATGCAGGTACCATCATAGCTTCAGCCTCTCGTAACCGTGGTGGCATAGTGCCCATGGTCAATGAAATTTTTACGAGCAAATTTGGCAATCAGCTCTATAAAGAAAAGGTGCCCAAAACTTGGATTGGCGAGACTGTTGGCACAGTACATTGCAAGTTAAAAGAGAAATACAATGCCATTCTAGTTTCAATAGAGCGAACGACAGAGGGCAAAGCTGAAACCTTGGTCAATCCTACGGCCGATGGCAAACTCGTCCAAGGAGACGCCATTGTCTACATTGCTGAAAAACACCTCGAGCTCAATGGTTAAAAGCGTTGGTTTAGTTGTCAACAAGGCGTTCGTTGCGTTTTTAGCGTTTATTGCCTTCTTTGTTTTTGCCTTCTTGCCTGCTGGCTTAGAGGCTTTTGACAAGATTCCCCCATGGGCTGACAAATACAATTCCAAAGAGACTGCCAAACTCATCAGCTTTAGAAAGAGTTATCGGGGTCATATTTGGCCCAAAAAGGACCACGATTTTTACCGTCTGCAGGTGCCTTCAGCAGGTCTTTTACGCATTCGCCACGCTGGTTTGGCCCCCAACGTTGCCTCTGCCATCAAAGTGCATAAAAACAAAGGTACACAGCAGCGTTGGATTAATGGGCAGCCAGGTTCTGACCACAATATTACCTGCCCCATCAAGTTTCAGGACGCTTATTGGATAGAGCTCGCTGACAGCAAAGACACGAACTTCTCAAAGAAACCCTATACATTAGAAGTAGATTTTCAGGAAGTAATCGATAAAAACGAACCCAATGACACCAAAGAAGAAGCCAATGCAATCAAACTACCGGCCACTATTGAGGGTTACCTCTTCCCCCAACGTGATTGTGACCAATTTCGTTTCCATCTCCCTTCTCCTGGCTGTCTGCGCCTCATCCTGACGGGCATAGAACCCAAAGCCGGCTCGAGGATAATGGTCATTGGGAACAACAATAAGAAGGTAACGGGCCAAGGTTCTACATTGCGTCAGCACCGAGCAGGTGGCTGGGTAATAGAGAGAAAAGTTGGTTATCAGAAGCTTTTGGTAAACGTGAATGAGCCTGGTGTGCATACATTGCTGCTCAAACACCTCAAATCTTTCGTCAGTTTGCTGCCCTATCGCCTGCGTATAGAGTTTTATCCTAAATCTATCGATACCTATGAACCAAATGACACAGTCAAAAGGGCAACTAGAATTTACCCGGGTGAAAAGGTTCGCGGGTACATTCTTCCAGCCCAAGATAGGGATTTTTACCGAATTTATCTGCGGGGCCACGGCCGTCTAATCGTGCGTCAACACAGCCTTCGCGGCGGTTTGGGTTCTGCCATCAACATAGCAGACCCAACGAACCAGGTGAGCCTCTGTGGTGGCTGGCGCAATGCGCCCCGTGGAGCCACGGAACAAGAGGTAAGAGTGGACATAGACGGCTGGGGCGATTACCTCATAGAAGTGGGAGATCCCTTCTCAAAAATGGGTTCAGTGGACCATTATGAGCTCCAGGTCTTCTTTTTGAGTCGTCACAAGGGTGCCCATTGGGTACCTTCTGTCCAAGGAGTCCCAATAAAAAAGCAATGATTCATTGCTGTGAAACCACCATAATGAGGCAAAATGCCACATTTTTCGAAATTGCTTGTCTCTGTGATCGTACCTCAGCGTACAATAGCCAAACACTTGTTTCTGTGATCCCCATAAAAAAAGTCTTGCTAGGGGCAAAGTGTGGTGGTATAACAAATGCCATACTAAAACTTACTCTATGGGAGGTAAGAAATGAACAAAGCTGATCTCACCCAGTACATCTCCAAGCACGCCAACTTGACCTACCGCGAAGCAAATCAAGTCATCGACGTTATGACTGACGCCATCAAGAAAGCCCTCAAAAAGGGTCAGCGCGTTAGCCTCGTAGGTTTCGGCAGCTGGGAAGTCAAAAAGCGCGCAGCACGCAAGGGCATCAATCCTCAAACAGGCCAGCCCATCAAGATTCCTGCTCGCAAGTACCCCAAATTCAATCCTGGCAAAGCCCTCAAAGAGCTCGTTGCCAAAGGCAAATAATTTCGGTTAATTGCTAGCAGAACCCCGTCCTCTGGGCGGGGTTCTTCTCATTGCCGGATATTTATTCCGAGATGATCTTTGAGTTTTTCCAAGTCATTGTCGAAAAAGCGGACGCCTAACTTTGTTTGCCAGCCCTTGAGATTTTCGCGAAACCACTTTTTGTCTTCTTCTGTTTCTGCTTCTTTGTTTAGCTCTCTGAGAAGTGTCCAGCGACGCAAGGCAATGCGTGTGGGAATGAAAAATCCATTTTGATAATGTTCTTCTCTGAGTTTGGGCATTTTCATTTTTAACATGTTCAGCCCTTTGCCATATAATTTTGCTGCTTCATCTTTATTATTCAAAACATCGTTCCACAGAGCCTTGGTGACATATTTTAAAAAGTGTTCCTTGGGAATATTCTGGCTAACAATTTTGAATGCAATAGCATCATCTTCAGTCAGCAAGGACTTTTCCCGTAGAAGAGGTGACAAAACTACGCTCACATATTTTGGCACAATTGTTCTTTCACGAAAATCCTTGTCCATCTGGAGAAAGTCCCGCGTCATTTCTCGTATTTGCACTAAATAAAGACAAGTAATCAATGGAGTGGGAAGTATTTTCCCCCACTGTTTTGTTATCTCATTGTCACCAACGTCATCGCTTTTGTGTATTCTCACTGTGTCGCAAAGGCAATTGGCAACATCGTAACGTTCGCTGTCTTTTGGTGTGAGGCTGTCTGAGTACAAACAAATATTCCAAAGGAGTTTCGTACTTTTTTGGGCTATTTCTTTTGCTACTTCTCCAAAAATGGCAATGTGTTTTTCGTCTAGCGCTTTGAATCTGTTCAAGAGATTTTTCAGCTTCTTTTTATCTGGTGCTCTTTGGAGCTCTATTTCATTGTTTCCAGAGAGTGAATCTATTTTTATTACCCATTCATAGAGATAAAGACGATAACTTCTGAGTTCTTTGTTAGCGTGGATATTGATAGGCAATGCAATAGCAAAACGTAGGGCTGAGATGACATCCTGTGTAAATGCTGTTAGGTCGATGTTCTCTTTCTTTTGAATTTTTTTCAGTTGTATCTTTTGTAAATGTTGTAATAGATAAGCATCCAACCTGATGGCAAGATGTTCTTTGACCAAATGACTTTTCAGCGCAGCTTCTCTAGTCTCAAGAAGAGCAGCTCTAACTTCTTTGTCTGCTTCTTTGTACCTACCCAAGCGGAATTCAGCAAAACTCTTGATGATCGGCGCCAGTGGTTTTCCTCTGGCGGGACCAACAATCTTGGCAAACTCTTTCATCGTTGCAATGGTTCCATGTTTTTTGCACTCATCAGCGAAATCTACTGTTTCATTGATGAAAGAGCGCAATTCATTGAGGTTTTCCAAGAGTCTCATTTGCGAGAGTTTTTCAGCACGGGAGACCAGCTTGTCACGTTTCTGCACTAAAGTTGCCGGAATTGCTTCCCGCTCAACTTTTGGCCCTTTCGAGTTATATAGGACAAGTGCTAAGAAAGCAGTCACAAAAATGAAGACCAAGAGCAAAGAATAAATCGGCCTATTGTTGTTCTTTGTTTCCTTGAGAGGGGCAGGTTTTGTCAATTCAACTGTTACACCTACAGCACCTTCGAAATTGCTGTCAGCATTGATTAGTTCTTCCAGAAGTTGGCTTGTGTCTCTTGGCCTATTTTTAGGTTCTCGAGAGAGAGCTCGCGATAATACTTTGGCTATGGGCAAAGATAAACCGCGCCGGGCCAATTCATTGACATCTAGCTTTTGACTCATCTGCCTTTTGATTATCTCCATTGGATTGCCATAACCAAAAGGAGGTTTGCCTGTTAGCGCTTCGACAAATATTGCCGCTGCGCTATAAACATCAAATTGTGGTCCAATGGCCGAGCTTTTTTGGGCGAAAGCTTCTGGAGCCAAATAACCTGGAGTACCAACAACACCGCCTGTGGCTGTTTTAGCCTCTCGCCCAGAAAATAGTGCCAAGCCCAAATCAGACAACTTAAAAACATCTTTGTCATCAGAAAGCATGTTTTCTGGTTTCACATCACGATGAATGACACCTTTATGGTGGAGAGCTGCAAGGGCTTCACAAAGATTGCGTCCAAAAAGCTCGAGAGCATCTTTGAGGGACATAGGAGCGCGTTCTTTAAACAGTGACGTGAGGGTGGAACCACTCAAAAACTCAAAGACGAGATAAGATCCATGATTTGGATCTTCTCCCATATCGAGGACATTGACCAAATTGGGATGTTTAATCTTTGCAGCTGCTTTGCCTTCATCACGCAAGCGGGCAGCAAAGTCCTCATCATTTACTTTGAGGATTTTGAGAGCGACAGTGTTTTTGGTTTTTTCGTCTACAGCCTCATAAACAGTACCCATACCGCCAGCGCCACAGGGACGCTTTATGCGATATCGACCATCAATGAGGCCCTGCACGCTAGCTCATCATTTCGCTTTTTCAGCTTCTCGCCGCCTGAAGAATTTCTCGAGTTCAGCCATCCAGAAGATGGTGGAAGAGAGAGCTGTGATGATTAACACATCTTTGATACCAAGAGGCGCAACGTGGAAGAACTTGGCCACCATTGGAATTGAAATGACGAGCACTTGCAAGAGTGCACAGAAACCGACAGCAGCTATCATATATGGGCTGCGCATCAAGTTGCCTATGGAGTAATCACGTTCACTCTTGACAGCAAGCGCCTGGAAGAGTTGCAAACCACAGAGAAGGCTGAAGGTGTAGGCACGGACAAAACCAATTGGTTTACCCAAGACTGTATGGAGGTAATAAAAACAGCCAACACACATCAAACCTACGTAGAGACCAAAGAAGAAGATAGATTTGCCCATCTTGCCTGTGAGTACGGCTTCTTTGGGTGGACGTGGTTTTTGTTTCATTACGTCGCCCTCAGCTGGTTCGACGGCTAGAGCCAAACCAGGAAGACCGTCAGTGACGAGATTTACCCAGAGGATCTGAATTGGCATGAGGGGAATGGGCAGACCAATGATGGGTGCCAAGAACATTGTCCAAATTTCACCAGTATTACCAATGACGACAAATCGAACGAACTTACGGATGTTCTCGAAAATTCGGCGGCCCTGACGAACTGCTTGCACGATAGTGGAAAAGTTATCATCGAGCAAAATCATATCTGCGGCTTCTTTGGAAACGTCAGTTCCTTGAATACCCATGGCTACTCCGATATCGGCCTCTTTGAGGGCAGGAGCATCATTTACACCATCACCGGTCATCGCAACGATGTGTCCGCTCTTCTTGAGAGCTTCAATGATTTT
>CAZXTJ010000108.1:0-16540 GCA_964643655.1 uncultured bacterium | reverse complement strand
TGAGTCCACAAGGCGGTCCCAAGACAAATCTCACATAACAGCCAATCCTTCGGCCAGGCTTTCGTGGTGGGAATGTTCTGGCTTTGCGGAGTTTGTCTTGCAGGAGCTTGGACTTGTAGATGGAGGCATCTTCAGGTGAAATACTGTAATAAACCGTGAGGGCATAATCGATGACTTCGCGAACATCGCCCTCGAGACTCAGTTTATGGGTCATTGGATGACGGTGCAGCAAAAAGGTGGCAAATTCGTAACGATGGGCTCCATGCAAAAACGAGGGTGTGTTTAGTCCATCGCTGAGCAACTTGCGGCGAATTGGATTGCCTACCAAGGTTTCATCTGTGACAATTGGCCTCATTACCTTTTTGAAGAGTAGTTGGGCACATTTGGGGTAGGGGCGATAGTAGTCTTTGCAAAGGTGTTCCCACAGTTTAGGGGACCACTCTTTTTCTTTCTCCTTCTGGAAAAAGCCCAACAGCAGTTGCAGGCATATTGGTCGCGTAACCTTGTCGTTGAGCCAGTTGCCCATGACTGGATAACTTTGCGGAGAGCCATGCAAAGCTGTAAAAAACCGTTGATCATTGGCAAACAAAGGTTTCACGACAGCAAAGGATTTGGCTGCAGTGAATTCAGGAGCACCGACCAATAAAGAGACCAAAGAGATTAGTTTTTCATCGTGGACATTGTCTTTGGCAGCTTGGGCCGCTTTCAACAACCACGCCGAGAGTTTTACTTTGTTTTTCTTATCTTTTGCCATTGTGCGGGCAAGTGAAAAGAAAGTGGAACTGGGCAGTTGAGTCCATTCTTGCGCTGTGAGCTCATGATAACAGCGGGACGCAAGGCGCGTAAGAACAGCCGACCGTTTGTGTTTTTTTGAATCCCACAAGCGCAATGACAAAGCTCTGTGGACGGCAACTATGGTCTGGGGCGACAAAGACTTCGTTTCAATAAAACGATTGTTCAAATCAGAATCTAATGACTTCTTCCCCTGAGGATGGGTCACATAAGCGTGGTGGAGAACCTTGAAATAATCATCTATCGAACCGCTATTACCCCTTTGGTCGAGCAATTTGCCTAGAGCTTTGAAGGTTTCTTGGGTAGCCAGTTTCTCCTTTTGCCAACCCTTGCTGCCTAACAACTTGACGGAATACTGTCCTGGTTTGTTTTTGTACTCCTCATAAAGATTGATGACAAACTTCTCATCTATCTTGTATGGCGACTTCTGTACTATTTTCCGTAAGTCTTCGTTTCTGTCAGCAAAGAGGCAATGTCGCTCCTGGCTCTTACTAAAGCCAGCCAGAGCTTTTGCATGTATTCGTTTTTTGATGTCTTTCGCCTCGTCATCGGGCAAGTTCGTTTCGAGATGACTTTGGAAGATGTCTCGTACACTGTCAGAGCGATAAACCTCTTGCCAGGAATTGTCTATCAACAAACGCATGTCCATATGAGCCGTCGACTCTGCCAATAGCCCTGTGGCAAAGCAGAAGAGGAAGATGAAGATGAAAATAAAAATAAACCTCATTTCACCTTCCTTACACCCAACTCATTGGCAAATTTTTCATTGGTGAAGAGCTCGCTGTGAGCAAAACCTGGTGCCATATTTGAACTGGGCAAGGTCGTCAAAGAGTTGGCCCAATTGTCGAGCTGACGGCTCAGGTTGTAGAGATTGACTTTCTTTCCATTGATGATGTCTTTGTGACAGCCCATTCTTTCGACGAAATCTTTTTGCAGTGTTTCGCCAAAACTAGCAAAGGGAAACTCACTTTGGCGCAGTCCTTTGAAACCAAACTTGCTTTTCCCACCAAGGCGATGGAATGCCACCAAATCTCTCGTCGCCCGCAGCCCTGCTCTTAAATGGAACTCACTTTGTACGTAGTGGCGACGAGCCCCAGGTTTGTTCAAGGTACGCAGCAAAACGCAGAGATAATCCCTCGTCAGCCTGTCGCCAGCTTCTACTTCGCCAGCACCGTAGAGCAATGTGGCAAGGAAGACATAACCATTGGTCACACCAGGCAGAACACGACCATTTCCTTGGCTCACCAATAGATCACGGGCAGTTCTATAACTGGCAATGTGTGTGGCAAGTTCGGCATACACCTTCAACAAATTAGGATTTTTAAAATACAACTCGAGGAATCTCTTCATGCTCACTGACTTGAGTGGTGGCATGACAGAAGTCTGAGCGAGTTTGGTTTCTACGAGTTGCCAGTTTTGGGCAAAGTGGCTCATATCCTCGTCTGTGTATTGGATTTTGGGAGCTTTTCTCGCTGAGCGGACCAACGTTTGCCAACGGGGCAATAAAGGCCCTGGCCCTCTCACTTTTTGATCTTTGGGAGAGACGGCAGAAGCGGCTTTGGCTTCGCCTTGCGATGGTGCGTCTGCTTCACCCTTCCCGAGGGTGGGAGTGGGGAATTTTCAACCAGGGCTCCGACCTGCACCTTTGCCTGAAGTGCCACTGCCCGAACCGCCGCCACCAGTACCGCTAATGAGTAGTTTGATGAGGAAACCATTGGCAAAAGCCGCAGGTTCTATTCCAGCTTTGGCTATGTTGTCGTCACGGCCAAAGAGCAATCTCACGTTCACCTTGGGTAAAGAGGGCGTGGCGAACATCGTTTTCACATCAGTGATTTCCTGCAACTCCAAACGAGCATTTGCCGGATTGGTTCTATCAAGGAAAACGACCTCGTGACCTTTGCGCAAATTCATGGCTTCAACGGCCATGATTTCATCTAAACCAGCTGTGGCCACATAAACCTCTTGCAAGTGACCACAGACGAGATTTGCTTTGGCCGTTTCAATTTGCAAATAGCGTGTTTGGCTCACATCCATGAAGGCACCAATCTCGCTATGCATGATGCCTTTGGGTTCCACTTTGCCGTTGTAAGCCAATACTTGCAGACCAGGAGAAGTGTTGGCAGCAGCAATAGTTGGGCTTTTTGAAAGATCGATTTCCCTATTGCTGGCCAGAAGGGCCTGTCTAATCGTCTCCAATCCGGGGGAGGGTTGGATTTCGCTGTGGTGTTCTACACCAGGTACGAGTTTCGGTTTGCCAGTTCTGACAGGCAGCAGAACTCCCTGCGCCCTCACGAGAGGAAGGTCCTGAAGCTCGAGGGTGACCATCTTAAAGGTACCTTCAGTGCCTGTGATGGAGGTGATGGGCGCTACCTCTGCATCACCATTGGGCAAGAAAGCTCTAATCAATTCGTCACCAGCTTTGGCCTGAAGGACGGGAATCACCTCGAGGATGTAACCACCATATTCATCTTGACGACGAAGAAGGAGTTTTTGCCCCTCAGCAACCTTTAGTTCGCCTTCTTTTCCAGGCAGGTCGAATTTGATTGTGATTTCATAACCAACTTTGAAGAGTGTGTGATCAGTGATTTTGTCGAGGAAAACTTTGGGATTTTCCAATTGAAAGGCTTTCACCTTGTCCTTCAGTTTAAAGGTGTGGGCGACCTTTTGTCCTGCCGGAGTTTCTATGGAGGTGAAAGGGCTAAAACCATCGGGCCCAGGGCAGGCCTTACATTTGACGAAACGTTCATTAGCAAAATAACCCCAAGCGCCTTTGCCTGTTTTTTCCAACTCTTTCACACCAAGATGGGCGATGACCAGTTCAATGATGGGGCCATTGTCAGGGAGAGGTAAAACCTCTTGCACAGAAGGAGTTTCAACGAGGCCACTCACTCCTTTTTCGAGCCAGAGCAGCTTGTGGCCACCTTGGCGCAGCTTGGGAGCTGTTTTCCACTGCCACTGACCACCTTTTCTGCTCCTGACTCCTTGTTGCACTCCCACATCCAAAGGTTTTTGACCACCTGAATTGATGCGCCACCTGCGGGCTCGCGGCACTCGTATGGGCATGACCACACGAGACCAATCCTCCTTCATTTCACGCTCGTCTTTGATATTGGTCAAAGTGCGAACGAACATTCCTCTTTTGACTTTCTCCAGAGGCAAAATCTGGTGAGGCTCGCCCAGCTTGGTCATCACTGTGACGGCCGCCTTGATATCCACACCAGGTTTTATCTTGCCGCCACCTGTGCCACCGCCACCGCCAGAGGTGAGGGGATCATAAAAAGTGAACCGTTCTTCTTCGAATTCGCCTGTTGCTTTTCTTTGAAACTGCCACCTGCAGTCGAGTACTCGATATTTCTTTCAGCCACCAGCCAAAGAGAAGGTCAAATTGGGTTTACCAATTCGTTTGAGTAAATAACGAAGATGGTTGTCACTGGCCCAATAACCAATAGTGCGTTTGTCATTCATATGCTCTTTGAGAGCCTCATCTTGGGCCTTGGGATCTTTTAATCCCTGTTTCTCTTCGAGCTTTTGGCGAAGTTCCAATCCTTTGACGACAAGTGTGTCCGAATAGTTGTGTATAAAGCGAAAGGCCCATTTGACCATTGCAGGCGAGAAAACCAGGTTTTTGGCGCAGTTCCCTGGCGGCAATTTCCGGCCCTTTAGCTCTTGTTTCAGAGCAGCCAGAACAGCCCTTCGCCTGTTCGATAGCTGGGCCAGCAGTTCTTTTCCTTCGTCTTGCAAGTCACCAGTGACGGCATATTGCATGACAGTGGCTGCGTCTACTTTCTGGCCAAGGAGATCTTCACCCAGCAAAAGGCAATATTTGTCATAACAAGCGTTGAGCCAAATGAAACGGTAAGTGAGATTGGGCAGCTCTCTGTCCAATTGTCTGCCAAAGTGGCTCAGTTTACCCAGTTCATTGGGCAAGAGCTCTTGGAGCACTTTCTCTGAGTCACTCTTTTCAGTCAGTGGTTTGAGAAGAGCAGCAGCCACTTCACCAGGATTTCGGCAACCGATGGTACGGAGGGCAGTGCGAAGGTAGGTGTGGAAGGAGTTGGGAAGCGAGCTACCAAATCCGTCAGGGAAAGCAGCCCATAGAATTGAAATTTGTTTTTTGACCAGTAAGGCGGCGATGGCCGTTTCCACCTGCAGGTAGGGGCATGTGGAGAGTTCCCGCAGGGAGGTCACCTCTTGGGCAACGAGATTGCAGAGTCCTAGGCTCAAGATGGAGGGATTGGCTGCCAAATCTTTGGCCAGGGCACCGTAAGCCTTGGCGAAATAGATGAGTACCGCTCTTTGCGAATGGGGTAGGTTGGAGAATCTCTCGTCGACAATGACCTTGCGCGGCGGGTTTGCTGTGAGCAGAAGAGGCAATCCACCAGGACCTTCACAGTTTTGTCCAAGAGAGAAAATGTCACGGGTTTTAACGGCGAGGATGCGCTGAAGCACCTTTTTGTTTTCTTTGAGGTCAATGGTGGGAGATAAGTTGGAGAAGACTCGCGACTTGGCAATGGCTCTTCCTGTACGGGAAATGGTCTTTTCTAATTGTCTGAAATCTTTGTTCGCCAAAGAATGGAGTGGAGAAAAGAGCAGGAGAAGAAAGACAAGGGACAAATTTATGGCGCCCTGTGTACATGATCTCATGTTCATGAGACCAAGTTACTCAGAAAAGATATGCTGAAGCAATGTTTCCTAGGCTGCAGCCTCTTCTGAGAAATGGGCATTCACGTGATTGCGTAAACGACGTACTGAGAGAAGTATGAACTCCTTGGGATTGAGATTGGTCGTCACTTCGCCGCTGAATACTAAAATTTCGTCGCCTCGAAAGAGCAGGGTTACGTCTACGAGGGGGAAGGGAAGGTTGTCCACGAGATTACGCAAGTTAGTAATGATGTTACGTAATCGTTGTACGGAGTAGCCCTTTTCTCGCAGTTGGACAGCAGTCTCTAGGAGGACGAGGTCCTTGAAGGTAAACATCCTCGTTTTACGTGCACCCTTACGGATGGTTGGACCAATAAATTTGGAATGATCCCAATATTGGAGTTGACGGTAAGAAACGTCAATGACTGCGATGACTTCTTTGGGCGTAAATAGACTTTTCATAATTTTCACCTCCTTTCAGCACATTTTCATGCACCTCTATTACAAATTTATGTCCATGCATGCATTTTTTGCATGGAACACCTACATGATTTATATGACAAAAGTGGGCTCGGAGTCAGGTGAAGCCTCTAATCAAGGGCAAATGTGATGATATTTTTTGCGTTTTTATACATCAGCAGCTTCCGTTTTTTCGGATTGGAGCCACTGATTGGCAGTTCTTTCAGTAAAAATCGAGCCAAAGGACCCATGACGAGACTTTCAATGGTCCTCTGGAGGGGGCGAGCACCATATCTCTCATCAAAACCCTTTTGGGCAAGGGTGTTCACCAGTTCATCAGTCCAGATTAGCTGCAGGTTCCGTTTTCTGATGCCTTCACGATTTTGCAGCTCTTCGAGTTCTTTGATGACTATCTTGTCTATGGTCTCTTTCTTCAGGGGACCAAAGATGGCGATGGCGTCTATGCGGTTGACGAATTCAGGGCGGAAGAACTTCTCCACCTCTTTTTTATACGAAGGTGTCTTCTGTTCGCCAAAACCCAATGATCTTTGATTTGTGGCTCCCAAGTTGGAGGTCATGATGATGATGGCTGATTGGAAAGAGGTCACTCTGCCCAAAGGATCTACGAGCCTACCTTCATCGAGGACAGTGAGCAAAACATCGAATACCTCAGGGTGAGCCTTTTCCACTTCATCGAACAAAACGACGGCAAAGGGTTGGCGACGCATTGTGGCGATGAAATCACTGGGAGTGCCATCAGGTTTGGCCAGAAGTCTTTCAGCTGCTCCTGGCACACCATATTCACTCATGTCCAAACGAAGGAGCCGTTTTTTCTCTGAACCTGCTCCATAGAGATAATCAGAGAGCGTTCGTGCCAACTGCGTTTTTCCTACACCTGTTGGACCACAGAA
The DNA here is from genome assembly GCA_964643655.1 of uncultured bacterium. GTDB lineage: Bacteria > Muiribacteriota > UBA6191 > CAZXTJ01 > CAZXTJ01 > CAZXTJ01. The sequence goes on along the minus strand of CAZXTJ010000108.1, from coordinate 9,737 downwards.
GAGGAAGACACCAATAGGTCGTTTGGGACAGTTGAGACCTGCTTTGAAAGTGGTCACCGTTCTCGTGAGAAGCCTGACGGGCTCTTCTTGACCTATGACACTATCAGCTAGTGTATCGTAGATTTCTTTGGGTTCAATGGCGATTTCATCACGTAGGAATTTCTCGGGTAAACCAGTCTTTTCAGTGAAGCTGCCAATGAGATCTTCTTCAGTGACTCTGTCTTCACCTTTGCCTTGCTGTTTCTCGACGAGGTCGCGCAAAAAGCTGGCAGCTTTGCCTGGTTTGGGTTCATAAGGCAGAAAGCGCGAATAGAGGCGGCTAGCCATTTCGACGACACCGGGTTCGATGGTCATCTTCCGTTCATTGGTCATTGCAACTGAGAGCTGTTCCAAAGCAGATGTGGCTTGGTCAGTATTAAATTCAGTGAGTCTAATGACCTGAAAGAGTGAAGCAAAAGAAGGCAATAATCGGCGGCAGGCGTCCAGCTCTTGTGGTGTCGCTTCCCCAATGAGATGTAACTCACCACTGGTCAAATAGGGAGTGAGGAAACTGGCAACACTAGAGTCAGGTGACAAACCACCAACACGAACCAACTCGAGTAAGTTTTCCACAACGAGGGTGCCTTTGATTTCACTGAGTTTGTCGATAATCTGCTGGCAACGCTCTTCCCATTGGCCAAGGTATTTCATCCCAGCAATCATGCGACCAGCCGAAGTCATCCAGAAGAGGTGTAAACGTTCCTCCACCTTTCTTTCAATCTGACGAACGGCTTCCACTATTGCCGATGTTTTCCCACTACCAGCTTCGCCGAGAAGGATGATGTTCGTCTTGCTCGTATCTACGGCTCCGACGAGACGGCCTACAGTCAATTCCCGCCCATAAGGTTTAGAGACAGATTTACGAACAGTCGTCGAACCGAGAGGATCACCAATGGTTTCGAGAACACCATAACTCTGCTCAACAAATCCCCGTTCTTTGAAAGGCACTCGGACGACCACATCATCAAATTCGATGTCCACGGCAGGCAAAAAACGAGCGAGCTGTGCTGGAGTGCAACCTTTGAGAGTAGAACGCACATAATGAACGACCAACTCTTTGAGGTGCTTTTCATCTTGGCAATAGAAGGTAATCTTCAAGCGTGGTATGGCCACCTTCAGACTCTTGTCCTCCAAGAAACCATAAACACATGTGACCTTCAGTGGCAGAGTCTTGGCCGAAGGATAAGTCTTGTCACCCAGCTGATATTCAGGACGAACAGAGACTTTGAAACTTTTCTGTTTCAAATCCTTCATCTCAGGTTCTGGAGTCCATGGGAATTTCGTGTAACGCCATTTGAGGAACTGTTTCAATTGGCGTGTGCAGGCAACTTTAGAGGTGGCCACAGCAGTTGCCTCTTCACAAAAATGTGGGTCGAGGACTATGGCGGTGATGAGGTTTTGATGGTCCCGCCAATAACAGACAGGAAAGCGATGACTTACACTCATTCTTCCACCTCCTCTTCATCCATGCCTGCAGCATCACTGCGCTCTTCCTTAGCTTCCTCGCAAGCTTCTGCATCGGCTTCCTTCTGTGCCGCCTTCAATTCTGGCGGCAGAGGCAGGCGAGCCATCAAAAGAGTTTCCATCTCTTTGGGAGTGGGCAGTGCTTTTGACAAAACCAAACCTGTGGCCAAGTCTATGGCTTGTTTCTTTTCATCGTATATACGGACAATGGGCCCTAGGGGGAATGGATCGTCTTCAACAGTGCATTGGCCAGCAACTAGGTCGTAAATCCACAACCGAGCTGACTTTTCTCTCTCTTGCAGTATGTGTTCGGCAGATTGTTGGTCCCCTACTGCCACCACATCGACGACAACGAGACCAAACCTACCTTTTTCTAGCCAAATGAGGTGAGAACCTTTTTCGAAATTGAGCAAGTTGTAAGCGCCAGCACCATCCACATAAAAAGCGCGGGTAGTGCTATCACTGTCTTCTTTGTTCAGTCTTTTGGCAGTCCATCCCATTGATTCGATGAGGTCTTTGTAATTGTAAGCCAGAGAGTTGGCAAATCCCGTGGCAGCAATGGAGCCGCCATCTTCTTCATCCACTGAAGAGACTGAACCAACGGCGCGGACGAATAGTAGGGCCTGTTCTGGTGGGGCACTGGCTGTCAGCTGCAGAAAAGCAGCTCTGTTGAGCAAACCGATGACTCGATCTTCCGACAGTTCGCCAGCTTTTCGTGATTGCTCACCCAAATCAGTGAGGTAATCAGCAACGTCATTTGCCGCCAGAGCCTGGCGCAAAACTGACTTTGGTGTTTGCTCCATTTGCTGATATTTGGCTTTTTTTCGGGCTGGAATGGGTTGACCACCAGCCAATCTGAGGACAGTGGGATTTTCCAACTGGCGAATGAACCATTCACTTTCCGAGCGTAATCCACGCAAGCGTTCTTTGTTGTCGAAATATCTTATTTGGGCGCGGCTCATTGATTGACTATCAACAGCTTCATCTGGGGCCAATTCCTCTAAAGCCTCTTCCATACGGGCGATGAACTCTTGCAGAGCTTTGGCCACAGTATCTTTCTGCTCGAAGTCCAATTTTTCCGTGGCCAGGGGAGCTCTTTTCATTTGGTTGAGGGGAGTTACTTGCACGGCAACTCCGCCTTGGCCTGGCAATAATCTGATGTAAGTTGCCGTCTCTTGGGAGAGGCCAACGATTTGTTCTGATACGGGGTAGGTGAGGTTTTTCTCTATGGAGCGTTTTAGAGCCCTTGCACCGAGACGTTCGTCAAATCCTTCATCAACGGCACATTCCAAAGCTTGGGGATGTACGTCCAATAAACAGCGGCGGCGCAGGAGACCTTCTCTTTGGAATATCTCACATACTTGCAGTTGAGCCACACGCTTGAGATCTTGTCGCTCCAAGTTGGCAAAAGCGACTACTCGGTCCACGCGGTTGAAAAACTCGGGGCGGAAGAATGTCTCTACAGACTTTTTGAAAACGGATGCGCGGTCTCTTTCGTTGCGAACGAAACCCATATTTGTTCTTGCTTCTCGCACACCGAGATTTGAGGTCATGATGATGAGGCAGTTGGTGAAGTCTACAGTGCGTCCCCTTGCATCAGAGAGGCGACCTTCACCAAGCACTTGCAACAACATGTCAAAAACTTCGGGATGAGCTTTTTCAATTTCGTCAAAGAGCAGAACTGAGAAAGGACTTCGTTTGACAGCACTCGTCAGCAGGCCTTCAGGTGAGGAAATGTCACCAACGAGTCTGCGCACAGAGCCATAATCAACGAATTGATTCATGTCGAAACGAACAAATCTCTCTGTCTCTGTCACTCCTTCATGGTTGCTTCGGCCAAAGAGCACACGGGCGATGGATTGTGCACAGTGCGTTTTGCCAACACCTGTAGGGCCAACGAATAAAAAGACGGCCAAAGGACGTTCTGGTGAGTTGAATCTTGCCTTGGCCAACATGATTGCATCTGTTGCTGCCACGACTGCTTCCTCTTGGCCAATGACTTTTTCACGCAACTCGTTTTCTATCATTTGTCGGGGCAGAGGCTGGTGTTCGTCTGTGAAAAGGGGCGCCAAACCAGAGCGTGAGTGGAAGGTCTCGAGAACATGTTTTCTATCGACGTTTTGTTTGCGATATTTGGCTGCCACTGCATTGAGGAAGGTGGCACCTTTTCCAGGGAATGCCCTTTGTCTGGCATAACGACGCTGTAGGTCAATGACTGTGGGAATGACGTCAGGGGCAAAGGTCGACTTAAATCGTTTCTCTGCCATACGCATTGATTTGATGAGTATCTTGTTTGTCTTTTCCGTTGATGTTTCTTTGATGGGAACGATGTGGAAAAGGTCGGCAAATCCACGGTCGAGCTCTTGCATTACACGCAATACTCCGTGAGTTGCTTCGGCGATGACTGTGATTTCACGTCTCTCAATATAAGTCTTCAGAATGTTGACGACAGCCAAATTGGATTGAGCTGATATTCCTGCATGGAAAAGACCGATTGGGTCATCAAAATAGAGAGTGTGCCGCTTTTTTCGCGTTTCATTCAAAATCGCTATGAGTCTTTGTTCCCATTGACCAACATAACTCATGCCTGCAATGAGGCGACCAGGTGACAGCAGCCAAGTGAGTTCGCGGGAAGGATATCGACCATTTCGTTTTTCCATCATGCGATAGACGACTTCATGGACGAGGGCAGTTTTTCCAGCCCCCGGTTTTCCTACGAGCAAGATTGGTCTTCTATCAGGAGCGCGCAGTAACTTCTCTATCTCTTCGATTTCATCATTTCGTTCATAAGCTCGCTCGAGGTCATCGGCATAAAGCATGTTGAGGCAACGGCCCACTTTTTCTATCTCTTCTGCACCTGAAATGTCGCTAGAGCCTGCAAAAAAGGCAAGGGGAGTGATTTCCTTCTTTTTTGCTTTTGCGGGCAAATCAACTTCCATATCAATGGTCGTGGTGTAAGCCCGTTTGGGAGTGTCGTAAGAGGCGAGTTTGCAGGAGCCTCTTTTTCTCTCTATGGTTTTCAGATACTCCGTCGTTGCTGAGATTGTGCGCTCTTGTACCTTTTCGCCCCGTTCAATGCAGTACCACAAAGCAGGTATGGAAGGCACAAAAGCCATACGTCTGCCGCAAGAGCGGAAGGTGACGACGAGCAGGTTTAGCTTGGCACTTTCGCGGCGGAGGAGGCAGGTGAACTTCACTCTTTTATCATCAAAGTTGGGCGCAAAAGCAAGGCGAGAGATGGTCTGCGTATCTCCTTGACGAGCAAGTGCTTTGAAATAATCACGTAGTTTTCTCACCATAGAAGATGTGGCTTTGGAGAGTTTTTTGTCTGTGGCTTCTGGTCCATTGGGGAAAAAGAGGGGACGTAGAACAAAAACGTCTCTCTCTTCCACGTAGATTGGAACTGTGATTTTCGTAATCATTGTCCCAACCCCAATGCCGAGTTGATGTTTTTCCACATCAAGTTCACTATTGCCTCTTCGAGAGCTTCGGCCATTTTGTCTTCAGTCCAACGGAATTTGTCTTGCAAGACCAAGTCGTCCAATAGGCGTGCAGTACGGCGGTAAACACGCCTGCGTTTACCTGATTTGATGAAGTTTTTGTGGACGACGGCTGCTGTGGGAGCATATTTGTCGAGGGGCATGTCTTTGCAAAGGACGAGTACTTCTTTGCCCAGTTTTTCGCCTCTGAATTCGTGGAGACCGCCTTCTTGTTGGTATGAGGCGGCAATGTTCTTGGCTCGCATTTCGAGCAAGATACCCACATATTCTTTTGGCAAAGCGCCCAAAAGTTTCTGGGGATTTTGTGTCTCTTTTTCTACTTCTTTTATCTCGACGACATCCTTTTTCTTTTTGTCCACATAATGTTCGAGCCAAGAGACTTTTATCTTGGCGCCTTGGCCCAAAGCTATGTCTAGGTATGCTTTGGCCAATTTGACCATATGTGGTGGGCTCGTCGAATAAAGAGCCATTGTGACCAAATGGGGATGGACGAATTGACGGCAATAGAGATCCATTTTCAGGTCCATCCACTGACTGCTTTTTATCTTCAAATCCTTGCGCAGTTTGTTTTCGACTTTGTCGTCTTCAATGCGGTTGTACAGGGCAAGAAGAGAGCTTTCCTCGAGGCTGTCTACTCCGCCTTTGATGCCGAAAAAACGGTCCTGTAATTTTTTCAAGGCAGGCAACACAGCCAGCTCTTTTTGGGCTCTGCCGTCTTTTGGTGAGAGCCGACGGCCTTTGAGATTTTTTCGACGAAGCCGTTCTTTTACCTTTTTCAGGCGGTAGACTTCGTTGCTTATCCGTCTAATGGTGTCGCTATCTTCTGCCTTGTGGACCTGCCGTCTGAGCTGAGCACAACTTTTGACCACTGTGTTGAGGGACAATTCACCAAGGGCGAATCGCTGGCTACGACCAAACTCATTGATTAATGGTTCCACAGTGATGGAGAGTTGCTTGTCATTAAACACGGTCACTTTGGCATCCATCATTTGGCCAGAGTTGTCACCATTGACCTCTTCGGCCAAGGGGACCAAAAGTTGTTTCTCGATGTAGCGTTTCAGAGGTCTTGCTCCGTAGACGTCGTCGTAACCATTGTCAGCTAGGTAATTCTTGGCCTCATCGTCTATGGACAGTTGCAGAGGTCCGTGGAGGAAACCATCCAGTTTCTGTAGTTGAGCAATTTCGCGGTGGGTAATTTGCCTAATGGTCTCTTTCTCCAAAGGAGCAAAAGGAACGACACATTCAATTCTGTTGAAAAGTTCAGGGCGGAAGAAAGAGCGAACTTCCTCGACAAAATGTCTTTCTATAGGACCGCCACTTTCGTGACCAAATCCTGGCACTTTTCGTCTAATTCGCGCAGCTCCCAAGTTGGAGGTCATGATGACGACGGTAGAAGTGAAACTGGCCAATCGACCACCTGCGTCTGTAAGGCGGCCTTCACCCAAAATTTGTAGGAGCATGTCAAAAAAGAGGGGATCGGCTTTTTCGATTTCATCGAACAAAATTACGGAAAATGGTTGTTCGCGAACTTTGGCCGTGAGTAGGCCCTCTGCACCAAAAACACCACCAATGAGGCGTTTCACGTCCATAGGTGAGGCAAATTCGCTCATGTCAAAACGACCCATACGGTCGCGGCTGCCAAAGAGGTATAAAGCCAAGGTTTTGGCCATCTCAGTTTTGCCAACACCTGTAGGACCAATAAAAAGGAATGAAGCAAGTGGTTGCCGCGGCCTGCCCAAATCTGCCTTGGTGCGCGCCAACATGTCGACGACCAAATCAACGGCTTCTTCTTGACCGATGACTCTTTTGCTAAACCAATCATGCGTTTCCGTCAGTTTCAATTCGACCCTGTCGTCGAGCATGAATTGAGGTAAACCTGTTTGGCGAGAGAAAGCTGTTGTCACCTCAGATTCGTTGATTTGCTCAAAAGAGGAAGCTGACAACATAGTCTCTGCTTCAATAAAATGCTGCTCTCGTGAACGGAGAAGATTTTTCAGAAAGGTGATGGGCCGTCCAGGATAAGCAGAGTAGGTGGCAAATCTGTCGTGGAGCCTGTCTATCGTTTCAATGGCTTCCAAAGATATGGGGCCATCTTTACCGCCAACTAGTTCGAGATAATCCACCTCTTTGGGGGCAGCGTTTTTCTGTGACTTTTTCTTGCGCCAAATACCGTCGTCGTCGGCCTCTTCTCCTAATGCTGCGTCATCAGCATCTGACGAACTATCGTCTGCTTCAGAGGCATCGTCAGTGTCTTCTGCATCGTCAGCCTCGATAGCTTCTTCAGCCTTTTCAGAAGCTTTTTTCTTTTTCGGTTTCGGTTTGGACTTTTGGGCGGCCAGGGCCGTTTGCAGCAAGATGAGGCGACCTTGTTCTCTCGTCGGCTGTTCCAGAGTGAGTTGGAAAAAGGCTCCCGTGATTTGTGGGTAATCACGTTCGATGATGGCAAGCTCTTCTTCTGTACATTCGGCCACGGCAACAAATACTCCCCGTTCCATGAAGGGGCGGAGAAAAGATGCAACTCCTAGGTTGGAAGTCGTTGAACGACCAACTTCTGTCAGTTCTACAAGGTTACCCAAATGGAGGATGGCTTTTCTTTTGGCCAGCTCATCAATAACATTGCGGCACCGTGCTTCCCACATGCCAAATCCTGACTGGCCTGCAACGAGACGAGAACCACAGGTGGACCAAAAGTCGTTTGCTCCTAGACCATATTTGTGGCGATCTGAGACGAGTTGATTAAAGACGGCAGTTTTTCCCACACCTGAAGGTCCAACGAGAAGAACACTTTGTCCTTTGCCAGGAGCCAGAGCTTCGGCAAGTCGTTGCACTTGTTCTTCCACTTCAAAAGCTTCAGGAAGGGGAAGAGTGATGAGCAAGTCAGCAACTTCATTGAGAATGGAATCTTTGGCCTCTTCACTTTCATCAGCCAATGCCCTTTGTTTGGCATTTTTTATGGGGACAGTGATTTCGCGACTTTCACTCTTTATTTTTGCCACCCGGTCTAGGTGGGTGAGTTCATACAAAGAGGTGAGAGCTTTTCTGCGCGAAAGAGCAAACTTGATTTCAATAGGTAGTTGTTCGTCGAGCTCTTCGCGATTGGTGGCCACCACTTCAATGCCCAAGGCTGGTACGTATGCACGCACATAGTGGTCTCCGTGGGAATAGTGGACCACATGGAATTTTATGGTGATAGGTTTTCGCCACCATTGGACGTTTCTTGGTGGTTCCACTTCGAGCTCAAAGGTCTCGAGTTTGATGGGACCTGGCAGCGAATGTCGGTGGATATCATCGAGTGGTTTTTCACCTAGCTCTTTTTTAACTGCATTTTCCACGGCGCGGCGAAGGGTTTTGGCTGCATTACCAAATTTGCTGAGCCCAGGAAAGAGCAGCGGCTCAGCCAAATAACACTCGTCTTCAAGCTTTTGAACGAGTGTCACCAACTTGAAGGGAATATCAGCCATGTTTCACCTACCTCAGTTTGGCATGCACAACGAGACGAAGTCTCGTTAATTCTTTGCCTTCGAGACGAAGTCTCGTTTTCTTTTGTCTTTGTCTTCCAGACGAAGTCTCCTTTTGTCTATCCTTGATGTGGATGTTTTTAACGCGATTGAAATGGGGTGACAAAAGTGCGCAGCACTTTTATTGTCTTTTCTTTTTCTCTTTCTCTTCTCTTTCTTCTGTTCACCCAACCTCTGCTGGCACAAATCTCAGAAGGTTTGATGGCGCGCATTTTCGAAAGGCGTCGTGACCAGAATTTGAAGAGGATTTATGTTGATGTGGACAAACGTGAACGTACTTATTTGTTGCACATTCCCAAGAGTGAAGCTCCGAAAGAGGGATACCCTGTCATTTTCGTTTTGCATGGTGGTGGCGGACGCGCTTCGGGAACGAGTATTACGACTGCTTTTCACAGCCACAAGTTGGGCAAGAAGTTCATAGTCGTTTACCCAGATGCAGTAGAACTAAATGGCAAAAGGAATTGGGCTGACAGGCGCACAGTCACTGTGCAAGGACGTGAAGCTTTCAGCAAGGTAGATGATGTTGGTTTCCTCTGTTTCATCCTCGATAGTTTGATCAAAAGTTACAAGGTCAACCAGAAGCGAGTCTTTTCTACGGGTATCTCCAACGGTGCTTTTATGAGCCAAACTTTTGCAGCCGAGAAGTCTGACAGGATTGCAGCCATAGCTCCTGCCATTGGGGGAATGGCCGAAAGTGTGGGCAAAAATTTCAAACCTAAGTTTCCTGTTTCTGTTTTGCTCATCAATGGCACAAAAGATCCCCTCGTTCCTTATGAGGGTGGTTATGTGCGTTTTGGCAAACAGAAGTTGGGTAAGACTTTGTCTGTCGATGAGATTGTTAATCTGTGGGTGAAACACAATGGCTGTCAGAAAAATCCCAAGGTTGAGAAGTTACCCGACAGGGATAAAACAGATGGTTCGCAGGTCGTCAAATACACCTATGGAAACGGCCGTTTGGGCAGCAAAGTCCTATTGCTAAAAATTATTGGTGGCGGCCACAATTGGCCTGGTGCGAGAAAATATGCGCCTCAGTTTTTGATAGGCAAAACTTGTTACGACTTGAATGCCACTGATTACGTGATCAGGTTCTTTCTGCAGTTCTAAAGGGTACTTGGGCTCGTCGCGAGGCCAAAGGCTCCGCCCATGCGGGCATGGCCTCGCCTGTTAAACAAAAAATAAAAGATAGTTGAAAGTGTCAACCCCTGGTGTCGCCCCT
>CAZXTJ010000107.1:0-16594 GCA_964643655.1 uncultured bacterium | reverse complement strand
GAAACTGCACAGTATATGAGAGCCTCCTTGCCATGAAATTGCACATCCCATAGGCAAACTAGGCTCATGTAGGCTGGCCTATTTCTTGTTACAGGAGAGGTGGGAAGGGATAATAAGAAATGGCACGTCGTTCACAATCTGCTATCAGAAAAGTGGGTCGTAATCTCAACTCCAAACTTCCGCGACAAGCTGTTGCGCGCTATCGAAACATACAGCTCATCGCCAGAGGGGGCATGGGTGAAGTATTCAGAGCTACTGATTCAGTGTTGGGTCGACAAGTAGCAATCAAGGCCATCAGGCCTGAGAGTGCTGCAGATCGAAAACGACAGATTCGCCTCCGTAGAGAAATCATGGCCATGGCTCAGGTCAATCATCCCAATATGGTTCATCTCTATGACTTCTGCGAAGATGAGTCCTCAGCCTGTTATGTAATGGAATACGTTGCTGGCCAAACACTTGATTGTCTACTCGACGAGGAAGTCATTAGACCAACTACTGCAGTGGCTCTCGCTGCGCAAGTAGCTGACGCTCTCGTCAACTTGCATCAAAAACGTATTCTCCATCGCGACATTACTCCTTCCAACATAATGGTCAGCATTGATGGCACGGCAAAGTTGATGGACTTTGGTTTAGTCAAGATTAGCTGCGGCGAAGAGCTGACAGAATTGACTGAAAAAGACTGCCTCATTGGCACACTTCTTTATCTTCCGCCAGAGTATTTACGCTTCCAGCCTTGGACGGAAAAAAGCGATGTTTACCAACTTGGAGCTGTACTTTACAAAGCTATAACTGGACGTGTTCCAGTTCCAGCCGACAAAATACTTTCTCTTCGTCAGGGTAGTGCAGACGTAAAAATAGCTCCCCCTTCAGCAGTCTTGGCCAAAGCTTATTCTGCTCTCGACGAAATAGTAATGAAAGCCCTATCTTGCGATCCCAAACAGAGATATTCCTCAGCCGCAGAGTTGCGTGACAACTGCCTTGCATGGCTCGTCTCTTTGGACACCAAACCAATGGAGGTACTCTCACCCTCTGATGACACTATGACCAAAGCATCCCTATTGCTCTCTTCCAGCAATCTGAATGACTCCGAGCCAAAAACTGAAAAGACAAAGACCTCTTCGCAGAAAAACTCTTCACGGAAGAAGACTCGCAGGAGCCGGCGAAAAGTTCCAACTCTGGTTCGAATGCAATTGGCTAGACACCAAGAAGAGAAAGAGAGACTGTCTCGCTGGCGAGCTGTTCTTTCAACTATGGCCATCTTGTTTGTCTTGGCTGTAACAGCTGTAAAAATTGTGACTTGGATTCCATCTGCAGCACCTGCAATTGCTGTGCGAGCAATGCCTGTGAAAAACATTTCCCGCAGTGCCTTACACAAGGCAGTAGCAGTTGGAAAACTCAAGACCACTAGAAAACTCCTCAGCTCTGGAGTTGATCTCCATGGTTTGGACAACAATGGTTGGACTCCGCTTCATATTGCTGTATTGGCCAACAAAAGGGATATCGCTGACTTGCTCATAGAAAAGGGAACTCATGTAGAGGTGACAGATGAAAGAGGATATACTCCTCTCCATTGGGCAAGCTTTTTAGGACGAGTGGAGCTCGTCGAGTTATTGTTGAACAAGGGTGCCAATCCAAATTTCGGCTGGGGCCGCTGTACAGCCATCCACATTGCGCTAAATAGCAATGTGAAAGAAATGAGAAGAGTTTTAAAGGAAAATTGGCCCCCAAAAACTAGTGCTGCCCATACAAGTGATAGGAAAAAAATCACCAAAATACTTTTAAACAATGGGGCTGATTGTAATTCGCGAGACAGAAACGAACAAACGGCTCTCCACCTTGCCTCGGCAGAAGGTTTTAACGATATAGTCTTGGCCATTCTACATCGAGGAGTAAATAACATTGATACATGCGATAACGAGGGAGAAACGCCACTTCACAAAGCCGTTCGTTGCAAAGGAGCAACAACATTAGTGCAGACCTTGCTCGGTGCAGGAGCAAAAGTGGAGCTCAGAAACAGTAAGGGCCAAAGAGCCTACGATTTAGCCAAAATGGCCAAAAAAGCAACTGTTTCTGCAATGTTAAAAGCTGCCAAACAATAAATGAATGTCACATTCCTCTTGGAGAACTAATCTTGACGGTCATTCCTGCTTTTATCTTGGTCACTCCAGCAGTAACAACTAGCTCCCCTTCTTTGACACCAGTAAAAACTTCGAGGCCTTGTGAAGTCAGAGCACCTGTTGTGACTTCCCGACGACTAACTAGTCCCAAACCATCTTTCGTCCTTTTCAAGACGTAAACAAATCGCCCTTTGGCATCTTCTGAGACAGCAAATGGAGGAACCAAATATCGTTTTTTATCGCCCACTGCATCAAATCTAAATTTTACAGATGCAGCCATTCCCGGACGAACACTTGGATTGTCGGCCAACAATCTAACAACGACAGGAAAGGTCGTTGCCATAGTCGTCGTAGCCACGCCAACTTCAGTGACTAGAGCTGGGAAACTCTTTTTGGGCAATGCATCAAAAGAGACCTGTACTGTCATTCCTTTTTCTACGAGAGCTATGTATGTCTCTGGAACTGAGAGCTCAACCTCAGGACTAGCGCCATAAGTGACCAAAATGACGGCTTGTCCTGAAGCCACATTCTCATTCTCTTCAGCCAGGACCGAGGCAACTGAACAGTTTGATGGAGCTATCAAGCGCGTATAGGTCACCTGCAGTTTCGCCTGTTCCAGCTGTCTCTCCAACAACTGCACAGTTGCCCTTGCCTGCTCAGCAGATGCACGGGCACCATCCAACTCACTTCTAGAAACACTATTGTTTTCATAAAGAGAGCGGACTCGACCATATCCTGCTTCTGCATTGCGGGCAGCAGCTTTTGCCTGTTTGAGGGCAGCCTCACTTTGCTGGACTTTTAATCTGTAATCCTTATCGTCCAGTAAGGCCATGAGCACACCGCTCTTTACGTTGTCTCCCGTATTCACAGGTAGCTTCTTAATTGTCCCAGCCACCTTGAAGCTCAGTTTTGAGCGAAAACCTGCTCTGGCTGTGCCCGTAAATGTTCTCTCTCGTTCAGCACCAGCAGCTGTAATCTCAACATAACGAACAGGACGAATCACATCCCTTTTGGGAACTTGGACTTTTTGCTGCCCACATCCGACAAGTGTAAACAGGGACAAGAGAAGTAAAAGTCTCCTCATTTTGCCTCACTTCTTGGCTCTGGTGTAAAAAGCTTCGAGAGCCTCTTGCCACTTGTCTAGTTCGTCTTCTGACTTTAACAGATTAAAACTGCCCGAAGCTCGTTGTACTCGCAGAACATCTACGAGGAAAGCAAAAACTGCATTTGATGCCGATTCATCTGAGACGAGCATGGCGTTTTGGGCATCGAGTAGATCAATGATTGATACTACTCCTCGCCCATAAGCATCAGCCACAAGAGCAAAGTTCTTTCTTGCCGCTGTAGCTGCTGCTTTCGTCAACTCTATGGCCGGATAGGTGGCTCTGGTAGCCAAAAAAGCACTTCTGACAGCAGCTTCAATTTGCTGCTTCGTAGAGCGATGTAAAAGACGCAACCTCTTCAACTCTTCGAGAGCTTTTTTTGTCTCTGCTTTTCGCTCTCCACCAGTGGAAAGTGGAAGAGAGACACTCAATCCAATGTTCCAGTCGGTGTTATCAGCTCTTGGAAGGGCAATGGCCAGAGGAGAACCAGCCAATACATCAGCAGGATTTCCATCACCCTCCTGGGCCAATCGCTCAGACAATTCTCCTTTGAGTGCAACGACAGGAGTTTTCCAAGATCGTCTTAATGTATGAAAAAGACGCTTCTGAGCAGCAATGGCTCTAACTATTTGTCTTATTTCTGGCGCTTTAGCCAAAGCATCTTGAATGATGAATTTGTTCAAGACCTCTAGACTCCAAGGATCGCGAATGTAACGTTTGAAACTCTTTCCTGAAAGAAAGAGCCCCTTTGTTAGCAGTGTTACTGGTGCTAAGGTGCATTGTTCATCCAAAGGTCGGTTCAACAGCAAGTTGAGGGCGACCAAACTTTGCCTTCTTTTCGCCTGGGCAGCAAAGACTCTCGTTTTGGCGCGAGCAATTTCACTCTCCCACCGATACAACTCGCTGCGGCTGGCCATCCCTATGGAAACACGAACTTTGGCTCTATCGAGATTGGATCTAGTGAGACGCAAGTTGCTTCTTTGTATTCGCTCCTGAACCTGAGTCTGTAAGAGGGAGAGATAAGCAATTGCTGCCTCTAACGTTATGTCTAGTTTTACTTGCTCCAATTGGGCCAAGCGTGATTTGTGCAAATCCCTTTCGATGGAGACATTTGCCCTTGCTTTGTCTGAATAGATTAATTGGCTGACTTGAATTCCTGCTCTCAGAGTCCTCTCCCTCTGGCTACCCAAACTTGCTCTAGCTCTGTCATCATCAATGACAGTTTGTGTTGCTGCTAGGTCCAACTGGGGCAACAATCTCGAGCGAGCCAGTCTCAATCTCTCATAGGCTGAACTGACCTCTTTCTCTTTTGCCAGAAGTTTGAGATTTTCCTTCAGTGCCAACTTGACTACAGTGGTCAAATCTCGACTACACATACTTTCTGGTTCTTCATTGACCAAAAGAGCATCACTGATGACAGACCAAGGTGGATAGACGCTGATTGCCCTGGCTGTAGCCATGTTGATTGTCAGCTGTTCTTCCCCGGGAAAGGCTGTTTTGAAAGAACCAGCATCTTCCCCCAAGAGAACACGCTGAATGTTGATGGCTACTCTTCGTGCAATCCGATTATTATCCTGTTCGCGACTATTTGAGGCCAATAGACCCAATTCAACATCAGGTCTACCACCCCAGGAGAAACTAGGCAATTTTCGTTTTATCAATCCCTGTACTAATAACTTGAACTGTTCGCGAGAAAGTCGCATTAAAGGAGTGACAAATACAGCCTGCACACCTTTTGGTAATACATCGAGAGGATCTGTTGCCCTATTATCGATGGGCACAGGTAAGATAGAGATTCCTAGATTTCTCTCGGTTCTTATCGCCAAGTCGCTGATGCCTGGAATCCCTTCTTTTAAAGCCCTGTCCACGAGAACAACCAATTCGTCGAAATCAACGATTTCACGAAAGATTCTCACGTCTCGTTCAAAACTTGCAAAGGTGTCCAAGTAGTTGAGGTTGGGTACACCACTAGTACCTTTTTTATTGGGCAGCTCTGGCAGCGTACCTTCAACGATTGTGGGGGCGATGACAGGTTTTGCCAACTTGCGCCGCCGACAAGCTTCGTGGCAGGAAAGCAGTCCCAAGGTGACAATCACATCCACCTCTTTCGCCCTGAGTAACTTGTTCAAGGAGAGCTGTACGCTCTTTTGGGTCCAGCTACCTTGCAATTGATAGCGAGAAGGAAAAGAAAGGTCGAACTCTTCAGCCATGAGGGACTTGGTTTCATGCATGATGGCCTCGTAGAGTTGCTTCTCTCGAGTGGGACCATCAAAGACAGTTCCTATGCGCACAGTGCGGGCCAAGGAGTTGGTAGATGTAACAAAGAGAAAGATGGCGAGAAAGACCCATCTTTTGAACATCATGCATACCTCCTGTTACATCAGCATCTTATAATAATGAACGATATTGACCAAGCCCCTGAAATAAAGACAGGAGTTAGTAGTGACTTTCGATTACGATGTGGCCATCATTGGTGCAGGAGCAGTCGGTTTGGCTGTGGGGCGAAAACTAGTTGCTCATTATCCATCATTGGTCGTTCTCGAGCGACACGAACACTTTGGAGAAGAGACTTCCAGTCGCAACAGCGAAGTCATCCATGGAGGCATTTATTACCCAAGGGGCTCTTTGAAAGCAGAATTATGTACTCGCGGGCGAGAACTTCTCTATGACCTTTGTAAACAAGCAGATATACCTCACCAAAAGACGGGAAAAATCATCGTAGCTACTGACAGCGATGAAGAGCAGAGAGTTCACGAGCTCTTTCACCAGGCTCAGCAAAATGGTGTACCAGGAATGAGATTGCTTTCGAGCAAAGAGGTCAAAGAACTCGAACCAGCTGTCAGTTGTACACTCGGCCTTTTGTCGCCAGAAACAGGAATCATCGATGCCCATTCCCTCATGCGCCATTGTGCGAGCACCATCAAGGAGCAAGGCGGCGATCTGGCTTATGGGACTGAACTGATAGGGGCAGAGCGACTAACTGAGGGTTATAAACTGACAGTACATGATCACGAGGACGAGACCTATGACTTCACCACTCGTTTCGTCATCAATGCGGCAGGTTTGGATTGTGACACTGTTGCTTCATTGTTTGACATAGATGTGGAAAAATGCGGCTACGAGCTTCATTATGCCAAGGGAAACTACTTTCGTTATTCAGGTCCTTCACTAGGAATAAATAAACTCATCTACCCAGTACCTGGACCTGCAAGCTTAGGTATACACCTAGTCCTTGATTTGGCAGGACAGTATCGTTTCGGACCAGACATCCAATTCCTCAACAATCGTAAACAAAATTACAATGTAGACAATCTGCGCTTAGATGATTTTTATATTGCCATCCACAAGTATTTACCTCAAATAGACAAAGAACAATTGCATGCAGGTTTTTCTGGCATACGCCCCAAACTCACAGTTAAAGGAGAAAAGGCCCGTGACTTCGTCATCAATCATGAAGAAGGAATGGGTTTGCCCGGTTTGGTCAATTTGATAGGCATTGAGTCTCCTGGACTGACATCATGTTTGGCAATCGCCGAAAGAGTAGCTGAACTGCTTATCCCTGCTTAGCCGATAGAGTTTTTGTTCTTATATTATGCCTGTGTAATTACACTCTCTTTGAGGCATTTTTCTTTTCAGTTTCGATAAAACAATCATAAATCGACTGTTCCAATCCACATAGCCTTTTATCAGCTTTAATACTGTGTATTTCCTTTGACGTCTAGAAGGCCATTCCAAGGCATACATCAAAATGTCCTAGCATGTTTGGCCAACACTTTGCGTTAGAAGCCCCTGCCTACTGGGGGAGTAGTAGCAGCGTTTCACATTATAACGGAAGGGTTTTTTTAATGTTCGACAATCTCTCTATAGGAAAACGACTGGCTGCTGGGTTTGGCATTGTTCTCGTTCTCGTTTGTGTTTTGGCCGGATGGTCCATCTACGGAGTCGGGGGCATAGTCAAAGATGCAGAGGAAGTCATTGACGGCAATAAACTGCGAGCAGAAATGATCCAAAAGGAAGTGGACCATCTCAACTGGGCTGGCAAAGTAAATGCAATGCTCACAGACGATTCTGTTACCAAACTAGCTGTGCAAACTGATCCGAAAGAATGTGCCTTTGGTAAATGGTACTACAGCGACGCTCGCAAAGAAGCCGAAGGACTCGTTCCTGAGTTGAAAGAGCTCTTTGCCAAAGTAGAGGAACCTCATCGCAGGTTACACAATTCAGCCATAGACATTGGTGAAGTGTTTCATCAGGCAGATTCCACTTTACCTGCCTTTCTCGCAGAGAAAGAGGTTGATCACCTCAAGTGGATAGGCAAAGTTCAGGAACTCTTCACTCAGAACAAAGAAGAGCTCAAGGTACAAACAAACGACCACAAGTGTGGATTGGGCTGTTTCATCTTTGGTGACAAAGGTCAGCAAGCGGCCAACGCTGACAAAGAGTTTGCACAGCTCCTCGAAAAGATAAAAGAACCACATAAACTTCTTCACAAATCAACTATTGGTATTCAAGAGATTTGGCAGAAATCTCATCCAGGCCTTCTTTTGACACTGAAAGATAGACTCGATGATCATCGACGCTGGGCAGCAAAGGTTTCGGAGGGACTGTTAGCCAAACGTAAAAATCTGGGTGTTCAACTAGATCCACATCAATGTGCCTTTGGCAAATATCTGGAAAGAGAAGATACCAAAGCACTCATGGCGACATTCCCTGCGTTCAAATTGGCTGTACAAGCCTGTGATGAACCACATCGCCGCCTCCATCAATCTGCAGCCAAGATTGAAGAACATCTGCGTAACGATGAAGTGTCTGAAGCAGAGAAAGTTTACCGTTCAACTACTCTTCCTTGTCTTGATGAGGTGGCAAAACACTTCGGTTCAGCCGTTGCTGCTGAGCAAGCCATTTTGAACAAGCAAGCTGCTGCGCGACAGGTATTCAAGGAAAAAACGCTGCCAGCTTTGGCCAAGACGCAAGGTGTTTTGCAGGAAATGCAGCAAAGAGCACAAAAACTTGTTGGCAATATGGAAGCGGCTAACAAGATTTATGCAGAAAAAACAAAACCAAACCTAGAGAAGGTACAAGGTTTGTTGGCAGATATCCGCAAAACAACGGCTGATAACGTCATGACTGATGAACAAATGCTCGAACAAGCTCAATCCACTCGCTGGGGTGTCATTATTCTCAGTGGTATCGTTGGAGTAATGGGTATTGCCTTTGCCATGCTCATCGGCGGGGCCATAGTAAAAGCCCTCTCAGCGGTAGCCCAAAGTCTCAAAGCAGGCTCAGAGCAAGTAGCAGCTGCGTCAGCACAAGTGGCTTCAGGAAGCCAGTCAATGGCTGAAGGTGCTAGTGAACAGGCCTCGAGCCTAGAGGAGATCTCTTCGTCACTAGAAGAGATGACCTCAATGACACGCCAAAATGCAGACAACTCCAATCAGGCGAGCCAAATGGCAACGAGTGCTCAGCAAGCAGCAACTCAAGGCGCTGAGGCCATGAATCGTATGGGTGAAGCCATTGACAGAATCAAAACCTCCTCTGATGAGACGGCAAAAATTGTCAAAACAATCGACGAGATTGCTTTCCAAACCAACCTTTTGGCTCTCAACGCAGCTGTTGAAGCTGCACGTGCTGGTGAAGCCGGCAAAGGATTTGCCGTAGTTGCAGAAGAGGTGCGAAATTTGGCGCAAAGAAGTGCTGAAGCTGCCAAAACAACTGCAAATCTGATTGAAGAATCGCAGAAAAATGCAGAGCACGGTGTTGGTGTATCTTCGGAAGTGGGCACCATACTGAGTCAAATCGGAGAACAAGTGAGCAAAGTCACTACGGTTATCTCTGAAGTTACTGCCGCAAGTACAGAACAAGCACAGGGCATTGAGCAAATAAACAAAGCCGTGGCCCAAATGGATCAGGTTACTCAATCCAATGCTTCGAGTGCTGAAGAATCGGCCTCTGCTTCTGAAGAGCTCTCAGGCCAGGCAAGTGAAATGCAGATTATTGTCTCTGATTTGAACAAACTCATTGGTGGAATAGCCGAAAAGTCTCTTGAGACAAAGAAAAACGAGACTGTAAGCAAGCGAGAGCCTAGAGCTCAACATATCCTTGAACGTCCCACAGCAATCAATCACGAAGTCAGGCACAGTTTTGCTTCACCTGCCATGAGTAGCCAAACAGCGATTAGAGATCTTCCTTCGTTACTTCCCAGCGAGATAGTTCCTCTCAACGATGAGGAACTAGCTGATTTTTAACTCGTCCTCCTTACCTATCTTGGCGGGCTTCGGCCCGCCCTTTTTTTTACCTTTCTTTACAAAGCCTTTACACCTTGAAAGTAAGGGAGCAGCTACAATATTGACAAACAAAGTTAGGCGCCTTATTATAAAAATAAGGAACCATACTATTAGGCGTCAAACAAAAGAGGTCTTCATGCTATTAATGAAAAATGTACCCAAGCGTGAGGTCATAGAAGCTTTTGCCAGACAAATGCCAGAGATCGATCCCTCTGCCGTAGAAGCTTGTCTGGTATTGCTCCGCACGGCCAGCGACGTGTTAGAAGCCCTGGAAACACACTTTGGCCGCCACGGCATATCGCAAGGTCGTTTTGCCGTTTTGATGACATTAAAAAAAGCCCAGGGAGAGCCCAAAACACCTGCGCAGATAGCAGATAACATTGGTGTGACTAGAGCTACTATCACAGGACTCGTAGATGGTTTGGTCAAAGATGGTTACGTCGATAGGTCGCCTCATCCCAAGGATAGGCGCAAACTCAATGTGAACCTAACGAAAGCAGGAAACAACTTCCTTACCAAACTCTTGCCCGACCATTTCAGACGAATAGCGGGTTTGATGAAGTCTCTCAAGAAAAAAGAACGATACTCTTTAGTTGATTTGTTAGCAAAGGTCGAAGAGGGGATTACCGAACTTAGGGAGCCTTAATGTGAAAGCTGGTTCAGGCATATTTATTCTTGTCCTTGTTTTGGCCTTCGCCAATGGTTGTGCGAATCACCAAACAATGTCCCAAGTACCTCTGACCATTCCCCTTCCCCAGTCCTTCAGTTCTACTGGTGATACAACTGCACCAGTAAAATGGTGGCATAGTTTTAAAAGTGAACAACTCAATGAAATCGTAAACCACAGTTTTAGAGACAATCTCGATCTCAAAGTCGCTTGGTCGAGACTGACTCAGGCCGAAGCCGTGACTCGGTCGAGCCGGGCTTACAGACTGCCAAGTGTTGATGGTTCCCTAGGATTGGCTAGACGTAAGTCTGTTTTTTTACAAGGCGCAGCCTTTGGTGCCAGGAATATCAACTCATTTTATCTTTCCACTTACGACCTCTCCCTTGCTGCTTCATATGAAGTTGATCTTTGGAATAGATTACGCTCTCAATCTTCAGCTGCTTCTCGGGACAAACGAGCTGCGAGAGCTGAGTTGGAAACTATTGCACTCTCTCTTTCTGCTTCTTTGGTCGAAACTTGGTTCCAAATAATAGAACAGCAAACGCAGTTGGAACTTCTAAATGATCAACTCAAGATAGGACAAACATTCCTCGAGTTGTTGGAGTTGAGGCTGGGGCAAGGTTTGTCATCAGCTTTGGACGTCTATCAACAACGGCAACAGCTGTCTTCAACGAGAGCCTTGATTCCTCAGGTGAAGTCTCAAGAACAAGTGTTAATCCATCAACTTGCTACTCTGTTGACCAAAATCCCTCACAAAATGGAATTGGACATTCCCAACCAACTTCCAGCACTTCCTCCTCTTCCCAAAACAGGTTTTCCCATTGCAATGCTCGACAATAGACCAGATATACGCTCTGCAATGCATCGTGTTTTTGCAGCAGACTATCGTGTGGCGGCTGCAGTAGCTGCTCGTCGCCCATCACTGCAACTCAATGCTTCAAATGGCTTCTCCTCTTCCTCAGCAAGTGGTTTGTTCGACAACTTCATCTGGTCATTGGGCACTAATATCTTGGCCCCTATATTTGATGCGGGTCGGCGAAAAGCTGAAGTTCATAGAACAAAGGCAGTTGTGGAGGAACAGCTCAACCGCTACGCCAGCACTGTTTTGACTGCTATTCGAGAAGTGGAAGATGCCTTAGCGCGAGAGAAATTTCAACAAGATTATATTGCAGAGTTGGACGAGAATATTTCTCTCTCTGAAGCAACACTCGAAGAGGCCAAAGCCCGGTACCTCAATGGCCTCAGTGACTATCTCTCTGTGTTGACGGCCTTGGTCAGCCTACAGAACCTTCAGCGCACTAGAGTTTCTGCTCAACGACAATTGCTCTCTTTCCGCATTTCACTCCATCGAGCCTTGGGTGGACAGTGGACGAGAGAGATGACGAGGGGGGAGGAGGAATTATGAAAAAAGCGATGTTTATCCTTCTCCAGATAATACTGACTATAGCTCTCATTGGTGGCGGTTTGGCTGGTGCTAAACACCTTATCAAAACGAGAAAAAAAGCCAAACGAGTCAAACTCGTTGTTGCGCCAACAATAGTTGAGACAATAAAAGCACAAGTCTCTGATGTAACAGTTCATGTTCCTGCAATGGGAACAGTATTGCCTGCCTACGAAGTGACAATAACGCCAGAAGTCACCGGAAAAATTATCATGACCTCTCCCAACTTGGTCGCAGGTGGTCTCATTGATAAGGGCAAGATGTTGGTCCAATTGGACAAACGTGATTTCAACTTGGCTGTGACACAACAAAAGGCAGCCGTTGAACGCGCTTGGTTTGATATTAAGGTCGAAGAGGGACGGCAGGTCATTGCACAACGAGAGTGGCAATTGGTTGGTGCTCGCAAACCAAGTTCAAAAGTGAGCAAAGAGTTGACCCTTCGAAAACCTCATCTAGACAATGCTCGCGCGGCCCTCAATTCAGCTCGTTCAGGACTCGAAAGAGCAAAATTGAATGTAGAACGAACTCTCCTCAAGTCTCCTTTTAATGCCATCGTCGTCGAAGAGTTCGTAGATGTGGGCCAAGTTGTTAGCCCGCAAAGCAAAGTGGCGCGCCTCGTCGGTCGTGATCTCTTTTGGGTTCGCGCCTCACTGCCAGTGGAACGCCTGTGCTGGTTCAGTCTACCCAACAAAGAGGGTAAAAATGGTGCGTCCGTCACAGTGACACAAGACACAGGTGAAAGTGCTGCCATCGTTAAGACAGGCAAAGTTGTACGCCTCTTGAGCGACATTGATCCAACTGGACGTCTTGCTCGAGTGCTCATTGCCATAGAAAATCCACTTCAAGGCCCAGGTTTGCCATTATTGTTAGGTGCGTATGTCTCTGTATCCATCGAAGGAAAAAAGATGGAAGGAGTCATCTCTGTGCCCAGGAAGGCTCTCCACCAGGGAGACAGAGTCTATGTGATGAACGACGAAGACAAACTGGACATTCGTCCAGTTGAAGTGCTCTGGCGCCGTAAGAAAGATGTGCTCGTCAAAAAAGGCATTAAAGCTGGTGAAAGAATAATCATTAGTAGAATTGCAACGCCGCTCCCCAACATGAAGCTTAGAGTCGGAGGTTGATCCGATGTTTGCGAAGATCAAAGGGGGAGCCATTGCTTGGATGGCAAAAAACTCTGTTGCCGCCAATCTCTTGATGTCCATTCTCATCATTGGTGGACTCATGGTCGGTCCTACTCTAAAGCAAGAGGTCTTTCCCGACTTTGACTTGGACATGGTGAGAATAACCGTCCCTTACCCTGGAGCCAGCCCTGCTGAAGTTGAGCAGTCAGTGACCCTTGCCGTTGAAGAAGCTGTGCGTGGACTCGATGGCGTTGACAAGGTGACCTCACAATCGAGCGAAGGAAACGGCTTGATACAAGTTGAACTTCTGCGAGGAACTGATGCCAACAAAGCTCTTCAAGATATAAAAAGTGCCGTCGATAGGATTACTTCAATTCCACTCGATGCAGAAAGACCAACAGTTAGCCTTGTTGCTGCCAGACGTGAAGTCATCACAGTCGTCGTTTATGGCGATGGTGATGAACATGCACTTCGTTCCCTCGTTGAACAGGTTCGCGATGATTTGTTGGCCAATCCAAACATTACCTATGTAGAACTTTCTGGTGTAAGAGATTTCGAGATCTCCATCGAAGTTTCACAGGAGGTTTTGCGCACATACGGTATGACTTTGGGTGATATTGCTCGTGAAGTACGCAAGACCGCAATAGAGTTACCTGGTGGTGGCATAAAGACGAAAAGTGGAGAAATCCTGCTGCGCACCATGGAGAGACGAAACCTAGGTGTGGACTTTGCTGACATTACTGTCGTCTCCGGCAAAGATGGAAGTGAAGTACGCTTGGGTGACATTGCCACTATTGTCGATGGTTTTGCTGACACTGATGTAGCAACTTTTTTTAATGGTAAATCGGCTGCCCTCGTCAAAGTCTTCCGCGTAGGAGATCAAACACCAATCAAACTGGCTGCTGAAGTGAAAAAGTATGTTGCTGAATTGAATCAGAGACTGCCTGCTGGTTTGGCAGCGGAGACTTGGCGCGACTGGTCGGAAATCTACTACGACCGCATAAATCTTTTGCTGCGCAATGCAGGACTCGGTCTAATTCTCGTACTCATTGTACTAGGATTTTTCCTCGAAATACGTCTGGCATTCTGGGTCACAATGGGAATTCCAGTATCAATTATTGGTGCCACTTTGCTCATGCCAGCCTTTGATGTCTCCTTTAATATGATCTCACTGTTTGCCTTTATCCTGACACTTGGTATCGTAGTTGATGACGCCATTGTCGTTGGTGAGAACATCTATGAAATGCGAAAGAAACATGATTCCTACGTGGACGCTGCCATCCATGGAGCTCAGAATGTAGCCGTCCCCGTTACCTTTTCCGTGCTGACGAATATAGCGGCCTTTTTTCCCCTCTTTTTCGTACCTGGAATCATGGGAAAACTCTTCGGCATTATGCCCTCTATCATTGTTCCAGTATTTTTCATTTCACTCATTGAATCGCTCTTTGTCCTGCCAGCACACTTGGCTCATCAAAAAGAGGAAACCTCTTTTTTCCTCTTTCATATATTGCATTGGGTAACAGATCATGTAGACATGGTTTTGCAGTGGTTCATTCGAACCATCTACCGTCCAATTCAACGTTTATGCCTCAAATTTCGCTATGCCACCATAGCTTTTGGTATAGCGGTCTTGGCCATTATTGTTGGGCTCATCGGCAGTGGTCGCATTGAGTTCCGATTCATGCCCAAAGTAGAGGGTGATCAATCGCAAGCTTCAATAGAGTTGGCATACGGCGTTGCCGTAGAAGACACTCAAAGGGTAGCAAAACATATTCTCAAGTGTGCCCAAGAGATTCTTGACGAGTATGGTGACGGTCATTCGCGAGGCATTCTCGCCCAAGTCGGCGTTCCACCGATGCAAGGGGGACCTGCAAGCGCAGGCGCAGCTCAAGACGGAAGTCATTTGGCCTCGATTATGGTCTATTTCGTTCCAATCGATAAAAGACCCTTCACAGCTGTAGAGTTTACAAACAAATGGCGTAAGCGTGTCGGATCCATTCCTGGTCTCGAGCTAATGACTTTCAAATACAACATAGGTCCATCAGCTGGCTCTCCCATAGATGTTCAGCTCATCCATCACGATGTACCAACGTTGGAAAGAGCTGCCGAAGAACTTGGGCGTAATCTTGAAAAGTACAATGGTATTCGCGACATCGATGATGGATTTAGCCTCGGCAAACCACAGCTCAACTTCAAGTTGAAACAAGCAGCTCGAGCACTTGGCTTGAGAGCAGAAGACTTGGGTCGCCAAGTTCGTAACTCCTTTTACGGAGCAGAGGCTTTGCGCCAACAACGTGGACGCAATGAAATGAAAATCATGGTTCGACTCCCCAAAGAGGAACGTCGCTCAGAGTATTACCTCGAAGAGCTCTTGATTCGCACTCCTCAAGGCGGAGAGATCCCACTCTTTGAAGCTGCTTCTGTGCAAAGGGGCCGTGCTTATACAGTAATCAAAAGAGATGATGGTCGGCGAGTATTGAATGTAACTGCCGACATTATCGAAGGTGCCGGTAGTTCACAAAAGATATTGGCTGATCTGAGACAGACCGTGTTACCCAAACTCATGAAAAAATATCGCGGTTTGAGTTTCTCTTTCGAAGGAGAACAAAGAGACCAACGAAAGTCATTCAAGGCTTTGGCTTACGGCTTCCTTTTCGTGTTGATAGTCATTTACGCCATGCTCGCCATTCCCTTTGGGAGCTATGTGCAACCCATCGTCATCATGGTTTCCATTCCTTTCGGCATTGTCGGGGCTGTACTGGGACACTCCTTGATGGGCTATGAACTCAGCATGATCAGCATGATGGGCATTGTTGCTCTTGCTGGTGTCGTCGTCAATGATTCGCTGGTCCTCATAGATGCTGCCAATCAGTTTCATAAGGAAGGAAAGGAGCCTTTTGAAGCAATCTCTTCAGCTGGGCAGAGAAGGTTCCGCCCCATCCTCCTCACCTCATTGACAACTTTCTTTGGTTTGATGCCAATGATTTTCGAAACTTCGGTACAAGCTAGATTCCTAGTGCCTATGGCCATTTCATTGGGATATGGCATATTATTCGCCACAATAATCACACTTTTGCTAGTACCATCTTTTTATTTGGTCATTGAAGATTTACGAGCAATTCTGACAACTATAGGAATACTTGATGAAGAGGAGCCACAAAACGAAAGTGACGACTGACAGCGAAGGTCGTGTTACTTTCTCCTACAAGGGAAAAGCTAAAAACGTCTCTGTAAAAGGAGACTTCAACGAGTGGCAAACTCTTCCACTCCTTCAAAATGGTGATCATTGGAAAGTAGTCACTGAGGCCGTCTCCACAGGAACTTATGGATATCGCACTTTTGTTGATGGCATTGACTGCGGTTGTGGCGCTTTTAATGTAGGTGATGGCGACTACCCCAAAAGCAAGTGGGAAGGTGGCCCTCTTACTCCACTTAAAAGGCCATCACCGTCTCTCACAGTAATTGCCTTCAACACCCATAGCCTGCAGACCCCTATTAGACGTTTCGCCAAATTGGACGAAATGGCCAAAGGTCTGGCTTACCTCAATGCAGACATTGTCTGCCTCAATGAAGTTGTGAGAGGTAGGATTTATGCTCGTGGATATGAAGGTAAAAAATTCGACACAGCTGAATACTTGCGCAGAGGCATCTCCCATTGGAGTGGCAAAGAACACCATATGGTTTGTGAGGGGTGGGCAAAGTGGGACAAGGGAGAAGAGCTTGGTAATGCCATCTTGACTCCGCACAAACTAGATGAAGTCACATCGACACCTCTGACCACACGAGATTTTTGGCCAGCTCCAAACTCTTCACGACGTTGCCTCTGTGCACGAGTGACCATTCCACAAATGGGTACAG
>CAZXTJ010000106.1:0-16650 GCA_964643655.1 uncultured bacterium | reverse complement strand
GGTGCACACTGTGTACCTAACAGCGGGAAAGTTGGCATATGTCTCATCGGTGATCATGACGAAGGTCGCGATCCTGTGAACGAAAGTACTTGGACACAGGTAGAGAATTTAGTTTTAGAAATTGCAGACCGTTATGACATTCCACCTGAAAAATTAAATGGACATTGTGATTACAGTTCCAAAACATGTCCTGGATATGTTGTGTATAAGCGCTTCTCCAAGTTGCGCAAAAAATTTGAGACCATTGGTTTCGATCCGACGAAGTAACCACATTGCCAATTGCTATTTTCCAAACGCTTCATATTTCTTATTTACATTGCTTTTTTTTTTGATAGAGGATGACGATGAATGATATAGTTTGCATTGCAAAGTGGAGTACCCCGGATTGCGGGCTTCCGGGTAAACGTGAACCAATAGAACGAGAGGTGTTGAGTATGGCAGTTGGGACCAAGAAAAAGACCACCGCCAAGAAGAAAACGGCAGCTAAGAAAAAAGCTCCTGCTAAGAAAAAAGCAGTAGCCAAGAAAAAGCCAGCGGCAAAGAAAAAAGCCGCTACGAAGAAAAAAGCTCCTGCTAAGAAAAAAGCAGTAGCCAAGAAGAAGCCAGCCGCTAAGAAAACTGTTAAGAAAAAAGCTCCTGCCAAGAAAAAAGCAGTAGCCAAGAAAACAGTTAAGAAAAAAGCACCGGCTAAGAAAAAGCCAGCCGCTAAGAAGACTGCAAAGAAAAAAGCACCTGCTAAGAAAAAAGTAGCTGCTAAGAAGACTGTTAAGAAAAAAGCACCTGCAAAGAAAAAAGCAGCTGCCAAGAAGACAGTTAAGAAAAAAGCACCGGCTAAGAAAAAGCCAGCCGCTAAGAAAACAGTTAAGAAAAAAGCACCGGCTAAGAAAAAGCCAGCCGCTAAGAAGACTGTAAAGAAAAAAGCACCGGCCAAGAAAAAGCCTGCTGCTAAGAAAACAGTTAAGAAAAAAGCACCGGCCAAGAAAAAGCCTGCTGCTAAGAAGACTGTAAAGAAAAAAGCACCGGCCAAAAGAAAACCGGCTGCAAAAAAGAAAGTGACAAAAAAACCGGCTGCTAAAAGGACAGTTAGAAAAAAAGCTGCTCCTAAACGCAGAACAACAAAAAAGAAGTAATTTGGGTACGATGATTTAGCCCGTAATCACGTGTCTTACTCACCTCACCTTATGGTGTGATCTCAATGAGATCGATAATCGTCCCCGGCTCACGGGGACGATTAATCTTTATAGGGAAAAATTATGGATGAAGGCCTGCTTACTTTGCTCGACGATATGGCCCCTGGTGGTCGAGTAGCTTCACTCTTGTCAGCATATGAAGAGCGTCCACAACAAATAGAGATGATGAAAGCAATTTGTGAGGCTTTCTCAGCCAGGGGGACACTGATAGTTGAAGCAGGCACTGGTGTTGGTAAATCCTTGGCTTATCTCTTACCTGCTCTCCAGTGGGCAAAACAGACAGGCGAACGTGTAGTTGTTTCGACGAATACTATCAACTTGCAAGAGCAGTTGCTCCGCAAGGACATTCCTCTCATTCGCCGTGCAATTGGTAGTGACCTTGCCGTCACGATGTTAAAAGGCCGCTCCAACTATATCTGTCCCAGAAGATTGGAATATCTAGCTGGGGCAGGAGCTGAATTGATTCCACCTGGGCTCGAGTGGCAGTGTGTCGAATTGGCGCAATGGCTCGAGCAAACGAATGATGGAACGAAGGCGGACCTTTCGTTTTTTCCGGCCATATCACTGTGGGAAGAAGTCTGCAGTGATCGAGACAGATGTCAGGGGGGACGGTGTTTATTTAATGAAAACTGTTTTTATCAACGTTCTCGCAGAGATGCTCAGTCGGCAGGACTGATAGTTGTTAATCATCATTTGTTACTGACTGACATGGCTATGAGTATGCACTCCGATGCTGAAGGTCTAGTGATCCCGACTTTTGCTAGATTAATCGTTGATGAGGCTCACCATCTTGAAAGTGTGGCACGTAGCCATCTCGGTGGCTCACTAAACTTCCCTGCTTTAATGAGAATGGTTGATGAGCTTCGTGGCGCTAGTGGTACAAGCGGACGTAAAGGCAGTGTGCTGAAACAGTTGTTGGCAAAACTTGCTGGTCCTTTGGGGGCAAGTGCAAGTGACAGTGGCCGTTCACTTCTAGCGCTAAATGAAAAGTTGGTACGTTCTGCTACTTCTCTGATGGCAGCAATTGAAAGAACTTCAAATGCTGTCTCTCTTTTGGGAGGAGGGCAGGGCGATTCATTCAAGCGGATAATCAATGATGCAATCTTGAATACTCGTGGTTGGGTGGAAAAACTGGAGCCAGCTTTGCGTGATTTGGAGAACAGTCTCGTTCGTGTTGCTTCAACGACAGGACGAGTGCTTTCTGAGGCTTCAGTTTTCATTGATGATGAAGATTCTGAATCGGTCATTCAACAATCAGTGGCTGAGTTAGCAAGGTTACGGCGTAGGGCTGAGTCTGCTGCAGACTTCACTTCAGATTTTCTCAATGTAGATGATCCACTCAATTGTCGCTGGATTGCTGTGAAAGGCGACCTTGGTAAACCCAAATCTTCCCTCGTGTTACAGATGAGACCTTTTGATGTTTCTGCTCAGTTACGTGATGAACTTTTTGAAAAGTTAGAAGGAACTGTTCTTACTTCAGCCACCTTGACCATAGCCAAAGATTTTACATATGCAAAAAGGGCTCTTGGACTGACTGATGGAGCAGTACGTACTCTTTGTCTTACTTCACCATTCAATTATCAAGAACAAGGTTTTCTAGGTATACCAACGGACATTCCTGATCCTTCAGCGAGCGATTTCACAGAGAAAATTGGTCCCTGTTTACTTCAGGCAATAGACGCAACGATGGGACGCACTTTCATCCTGTTTACATCATATCGAATGATGGATGAAGTTTATGCTGACATTGGTGATGACATCTGGGATTTGGGTTACACACCAATGAAACAGGGAGAGATGAGCCGTGAGTTATTAATCGAGAGATTTTGCGAAGAAGATGGAGCTGTCTTGTTTGGGACCTCCAGTTTTTGGGAGGGCGTAGATGTTCGTGGTAACTCATTGGTTTCTGTCATCATAGTTAAACTGCCATTCCAAGTTCCTACTGATCCAATGGTCAAAGCTCGTGGTGATTGGTTGAGAAAAAGAGGCTTGGATCCATTCAGAGATGAGTCCCTTCCCAAGGCTGTGCTCTCATTGAAGCAAGGAGCAGGCAGGTTGATCAGAAGCAAGAGTGACAAGGGCGTGATTCTCATTCTCGACAGAAGAGTTGTGACCAAATATTATGGTCGAGCTTTTCTCTCTTCACTGCCAAGTATTCCAACTAAAAAAGGACCATGGCGCAATGTCTATCGCGCCATGGTGACCTTTGCCGACGAACGTTTGCGCTAGAGCAGGGTTCTACCCAAATCAGGCAATACGTCGTGAAGCAACCTTACCTTGTCTCGGTAATGTAAGAATGAACTCTTGAAACCATTGATGATGATGTTTTTTACATCCATCAGATTCAAGTCAAATGTCTTGGCAGCCAAGAAGAGTTCATCTGTAACCGTCGTGTTTGACATGAGTCGATTGTCTGTATTGACGGTAACACGAACACCAAAGTCGTAATAGAAACGCAGAGGGTGGTCTTCCAGTGTCTTACAAGACTTGGTCTGTACGTTACTGGTCAAACAGATCTCTAGAGGGATACGGTGGTCGTTTACATAGTTGAGCAAATCGCCATCTTCTTTGAGGTGAGTGCCATGACCAATTCGATGAGCACTACAATAATGAAGTGCCTGAGCAATACTCTCTGGACCGAAAGCTTCACCTGCGTGAATGGTACAGTTGACGTTGTTGTTCAATATCAAATAGAAGGCATCTTTGTGATCTTTGGCTGGGTGATTTGCTTCTGCACCTGCCAAGTCGAAGCCACAGACTCCCTGATATTTGTAAGCAACGGCAACTTCTGCCAATCGCAGTGAGACGGCTGGTTCGATGTGACGCATTCCGCAGATGATGACACCAGTTTGTATGTCATATTTTTTTTCTGCCATCTTTAATCCACGCAAGACCGCATCAACGATTTCAGTCAGTTTCATCCTTTTCTGTTGGTGCAGAATTGGTGAATAACGAACTTCCATTAGTTTGACGTTCTCTTTGGCACAGTCCTCAGCAAGTTCGAAAGCAACACGAGTGAGTGCATCTTTGTCCTGCAATACACTAAGAGTAGTATTGAAAGGTTCCAGATAAGCTTCGAGACTTGGGCAATCAACTGGAACGACCAACTGTTTCGTTAACTCTTCTTCATCAAAAGTGGGCAAGTCGACTTTGTATTCCTTGGCCAATTCAATGATGGTCGGTACACGAAGTGAGCCGTCGAGGTGTAGATGTAGGTCAGTCTTCGGTAGTTTAAAAATGTCCTCGCGGGTGAAATCCATAGCTGTCATTCCTTCCATCAAAACCAGGGTGGGATTTTGTCTTTCTGTTCATCGAGCAAGAGGAAACCTCTGTCGACCACGTCTTTGGCTGTTCTGTCGATTTCACCCGTTTGTGAATCGAATACGATGAAATCAAACATACCTGGACGTGAACCCTGGAAGTAAGCAACCCAAAAGGGTACGTAATATTGACCTCTAAACTCGAGAGTCAAATTGTAACTAACACCACGCCGATTGATCTCGGCTGGCAGATTTTCGAGTACTTTGTGGCGAACCGTATCTTTGGCAACCTCAACAGTGTGATCAATGGGAAGCAAAGTCCCTCCACGGCGGGCAACCAAACGTGGTTCATTGAAGTCTGTTGGCAAAAGACGACAGGAAAGCATGATCGCATCACACCAGTATGTACCACTAACTGGTGGTCTGTTGTCATCAAACGTTACCAGCAATTCAAACTCGAAAAAGGGTACATACACTTTTTCGATACCTTGAATTTTTGGGCTGATCTGCTCACGGAAGCGTTTGGCGACATCGGTCTCTCCATAAGGAGAGCCAACAAAAACACTATGTTCTGTTTGTCTCACCATAAAGCACTCAACATCCATAAACCTGTCACAGAGGACAGCGTTACTGAGATAGTAGCCAAACATGAACAAAACACATGCACGATTGGCTGGGGTCCCTCCCCCTCTTGGTTTTTAATCCCTGTCCAAAGAGCACAAAAAGCGCTCATTAACAAAATCACTGCTACCCAGCGATGTAACCACGCTGCTGTACTGGAGAAGTTCGGTAAAAGATAACCGGTGATGATAGTTAGGAGAAAAACGGTCACCCAAAGATATCCTGTGCGAACGTGTGTTCTGATGAGCATTGGTAGAGAACGATAAGTAGCTGCCCTTTTGTGTAACAACACGATGTAACCATTGCGAGCAGCAACTGCCCAGCATAAGGCCAGGATCAGAGCGAGTATTACATGCGTCCAGAACAGGATCATGTCTCTCCCTAACAGTGCTAAATCCTGGTTCAGTCTACCAGGTTTTTAGGGGGTCAAACCAAAGGGTTTTTCAGATCCGGTCAGGCAGTGATAGATATAGTGCGAAAGACTTCACTGAAGTCATCAAAGACAGGAGTTTCAAACCCAGCTTCGTCAAAAAGTTCGCGCCAGCCTGCCATCGGGGTGAAACGAGGGTGTATCTCCCCTTGGAAAGTAAGTAGAACGACTCGACCACCCTTACGAACAACACGACGTGCCTCTTTGAGGGCGTCTCTCTTTTGCTCTTTGTCCAGATAGACGAGCATAAATGCTGATGCGACAACATCGAAAGTGTCATCAGCAAAAGGAAGGCATAAAGCATTACCCTGGATGAAACCTGTACCTGCAGAAGGTAGCTTGGCTTCTCTAATCTCCTTCAAGACCTTTTTTTGACCTTGACGCAACATCTTTTCGTGCAAGTCGAAGGAGATGATGGACAAAGCTTTGGGCAACATATGCATTGTCAGAAGCCCCGTACCTGCACCAAGGTCGAGTACACGATCACCAGGCTGAACAAAATTTTGCGCAAGATGACGTGCCGATTCTAGATAAGAGGTCGAGCGCGGATAAATCAAATCATAGACAGGCGCAAGAAAGTCATAAAACCTTCTTATTGTATTTGTCTTTCCACGGACTTTCTTTAGAGAAAAGAAGTCGTGTTTAATACAGAAACGATGGCCAAAGCGTGACAGTCTTTTACCTAAAGACAGCTCTTCCTTGCCATCATTTGTTGTTGCGTCCAATTGTCCTACCTTCTCGCCTATCAAAGCCTTCTTTAATTATATATTAGGCTAGTGCACTGAATCTTAGGCCCGAACGTTGATTTATTCAAGTGAATTCTGCTTGAGGGACACTCATCTTGTCGGGGCTCATTTACTCCTTTTCTTCATGAAAGATTCGATGGAGCGATCGTAGGTAGCCTCTTCATCAGAAGTGAAATAGCAAGCTGGTAGCTGACCTTTGTCTCTATGGTAGGCAATACACTCACAGCAAATACCTTTTTTGGCACATGAAGAGTAACTACAGTTACAAGCAGCAAGGTTCTTTTCTTTATTAGGGCAGTTAGTAGCCATTTCATTTCCTTTCTGTGTGGCAATGGTCCATAATATAGCACCCCTTCATGGTGCAGACCCTTTATCCGAAGGGGTGTAACGTGATAGGAAGGTAGATGGGGTGGGAAGGTAGCTTATGCGACAGGGTCTTATCGTAATGCTGGTAAGTTTGTGCGCTTTTGTCGTCGGCTGCTGGAATCTCGGCTCCCTCGAAGGCAAAAAACCTGTCCCCTTAGCTACTACACAACCCCAACCCGATCCCTTTATCTACGGTACAGGAGAGCGTTTACTCGTTTTTGGTGCCGTTGGTGGAAACGTACTCGATGTAAACCGAACTACTGGACCCATTGTTGATTATTTGGGGCATCACCTCAATGTGCGTTTTCGTTTGGCCTATTTCCGTCGTTATCCTGACATCATCGATGCCATGGTAAAAGGCAAGATTGATTTTGCTTGGCTGGGACCAACGACTTATTTGGCCATTAGGACAAAGGTTCACTGTGTGCCTCTCGCTCAGATACTGAGGGATGGTGTCGGTTATTACGAAGGTGTCATCCTTGCCCGTGTAGACGATGGTTTTACATCTGTGAAAGAGTTAAAAGGCCGTCGATTTGCTTTTATCGATAGAAGTTCGACATCTGGATACATCTATCCATCCTATTATTTGAAACAACAGGGAATAGAGAAGGACAGTTTCTTCGGCTCCATCGAATATGCCGGTGGGCACTCAAATGCACTTTTGCGTCTGCTCAGTGGCAGATATGACGCCGTTTGCACTGAAAGAGACATTCTCAAAAGGTTGGCAGCCAAAGTTGATACGACTAGATTGCACGTATTGACTGTTACTGGCAGAATTCCCAATGGACCAATTGCTGCTCATCCAAATGTAGAAACGGATTTGCGCAAAAAAGCAAAACGCATTCTTACTTCCATGGTTACAGATCCAGAAGGAAACAAACTCCTTACCGATTTGCGAGCAAGCTCCAACTTCTCTGGATTTGGTCCTGTTTCTGAAGCAGTCTATGACGAGGTGCGCACAATTCTGACTTCGGCAGGAGGAGAGAAGTGAATATTCGTATTCGATTCATGCTCCTCGTCAGTTTGTCGCTTTTTGTTTCTCTTGCTGCTGTTGGTCTGGTCGTCATCAGTCGTGAACGTGCAGCAGCTTTAGGCTCTCTCGAGCGTCAGGGCTATGCACTGGCTGATGCTCTAGCAATTACTTTTTTGGCCAATCACCTCCGTGGTGAAGATGCTTTGATTAGTGAGATTGCTCGTGAAGTTGCTGATGGTGGAGGAGTTGCACACGGAGATCCTCCTCTATATCTCGTAGTTCTTGCGCCAGATGGTCGAGTCCTCTTTCAACGAGGTACTGAAGAAGTCCTACTGCCAGAGGACGATGAAATATTGAATAAAAACTCGCTCATCATGCCAACCATCCATCTGACAGATACGGTACGTCGCAAAGGCGGCGGTGCAGTATTGGACTTGAAAGCAAGGATGGTCATCCGCGAGGTTGGTGGCACTGTTCGGCGTTATGGTGCCGTCCGTTTGGGCAAGTCTTTGGACGCATTGGAACGACAAGCCAGAGCTACCTATTGGACTGTGGCTGTCTTAGCCCTTGCCGCTTTGCTCATTGGTATGGGAGCTACCTATTTCACTACTCGACGGTTGATATCTCATCTATTGTATCTAGGTGATCGAATTCGCGCGATTGCTTCTGGCGATCTACTACCAAGAACACAACTCAAAGGTGCTGACGAGTTGGTTGCTTTGGAGCGTTCGATAAATCGTCTTGCTGAGGACTTACAAAAACGAGAGTTGTTGAAACAGTACATCTCCAGCTCTACTTGGGACGAGATAGAAAAGAAAGTTTCTGCATCAGCCGAAAGTCCTGCTGTGCGCGAGATAGGTGAGGATGGCACCTTACGTAAAGTGACCATTCTTTTTATGGATATTCGCAACTTTACTGCCCTTGCCGAGAGCTCTCGTTCTCGTGAGGTCGTTGAGTTACTCAATGAAATTTTTGGCATGATGGTGGACATTATCGAAGCATATGGTGGAGTGCTCGATAAGTTCATCGGAGATGCTCTCTTGACTGTCTTTTATCCAGAAGATCTCGATGACGATGCCATTCGCGCAGCTTATTGCGCTGTTGAAATGCAACTGCGGTTGGAACAGTTCAATCAGAGACGAGCATTTTATGGCAGAGACGCTGTCAAAGCTGGCATAGGTATCAACAGCGGTCAGGTTATTGCAGGTTCCATTGGTGCCAGGACTCGCAAGGATTATACGGTCATTGGTGATCCTGTGAATGTTGCAGCTCGTTTGGAAAAGAGATCCAAAGAAGGTAGATACACTCACATAGTCATCTCAGAGGATACCTATCTTGGTTTGGAGGGATTGGTAACTGTCGAACCTCTCGAAGGAGCAGCCATCCGTGGGCGACAAAAACCAGTTCCCGTTTATGAAATAGTCTCTGTCAAAGACGTAGATCAAATCCTCAATATGCTCACATCCTCAGACGCTGATTTACGTGAACACGCATTCCGTGCTGTAGAAGCCAGGCGTGATGGACAAGCTTTGCCTGTTCTCGTTGATTTACTCGAAAATGGCGATCAAGAGCTCATCTTGCGAGCCATTGTCGTCTTGGGGCGTCTTGGTCGCAAAGACGAAAGAATTGGTCCTGTCCTCGAAACTATCATTCGTTCAACACAAAACAAACGAATATTGGCAACTGCAATCAAAGCCGCCGCATTCCAATGTGGCCCCATCGAAGCTCTGTTCCTCAAAGAATTCTTGGCAGACGAAGATGCACGTGTTCGTGCCAATACCATTGAAGCTTTGGACTTTTTGAATGGAAACGAATACATCGATTGGATCGAACCCCATGTATATGATTCCAATCCCCGCGTTCGTGCCAATGCTGCTGTTGCTCTCTGGAAACGAGGCCGTTTCGAAGTGGGTTCCATTCTCGAGAGATTGTCTTATGGAACAAATGCTTCAGAGAGAGCCTGTGCAGTCTTTGCAGCTGGCGAACTCTTCCGTTTGGCCTCCCGTGATTTGACTGCAGAACAGAAACAAAAACGCACGAGTATGGCTGTCGACGAGATTTTGCTCGACGAATTGAGCCATTATCAAAAACTTGCAAGTATCATCAAACGTTTGTTGGAAGATGAAGAACCTGCCGTCCGCCGGCAAGCAATCCGCGCCGCCGCCAAGGCGCGAGATCCAATGGCACTGGAGCCACTCATCCGTAGTTTGCCGACGAGCAATCCAGAGCAGCGTTCTTCACTATTTGAGACGATGTTAAAGATTGGACTTCCTACTCCAATGGCCAGAATTGTCGAGAGTTTTCTCGGTCCTTCGGTCGATAGTACGGAAGTCAATTGAGAGGAGAGTCCATGCGGCTCATTACTAGAGGAGATTGGGACGGGCTAGTTTGTGCCGTCCTACTCAAAGAGGCTGAAAACATCAGTGACATCTGTTTTGCTCATCCGAAGGATATGCAAGATGGAAAAGTGGAAGTGAATAAGGACGATGTCATTGCCAACTTGCCTTATGGTGAGGGGTGTGCGATGTGGTTCGATCACCACATTTCCGAAGAGTCGCGCCTCGAAAAACTGCCTGATGTGAAAGGCAAGTATGATATAGCTCCAAGTGCAGCTCGCCTGATTTACGAATATTATTTGCCAGAAAATCCTGAGCTCGAACGGTTTTCCGAACTAATCGAGGCAACAGATAGAATTGATTCTGCTAGGCTGACAGTTGCTGATGTCATTGAACCAAAAGGTTACGTCTTACTCTCTTACACAATCGATCCACGCACAGGTCTCGGGAAATGGAAAGACTATTTCCTTGCCATGGTCGATTGGGTGTTAGAAAAGAACCTTACTCAAATATTGTCTTTGGATGAAGTGCAAGAGAGGGCAACAACTGTCATTAGACAGCAAGAAGCTTGTCTCCAGGCTTTCCGCCAATATAGTCGCCGCGAAGCAAATATGGTCATCACAGATTTTCGTGATTTGGCAGAGGTCCCTCCAGGTAATCGTTTCCTCGTGTATGCTCTTTATCCCAAAGCAAACGTTTCCGTCAGGATATTCTGGGGACGAAATCGTGAAGCAGTCGTTGTGGCTGTAGGTCATTCCATCTTCAACAGAACCTGCAACGTCGATGTTGGCAAACTCTTACGTGATTATGGTGGTGGTGGCCACCGTGGTGCAGGTACTTGTCAATTCAACACCAAAGAAGCAGACGACAAAATCACCGAACTTTTGGCACGCCTGCGGGAAGAGTAGATTCCATGTTTCGCATAGCCTTTCTCTTGCTAGTTTTCTGCTGCGCTACTTCCGTTTTGGCGCAAAATAACTCCACTGCGTCATCAGAGATCACAACCGATGAACTCGTTGACACCTTCCGAACACTGATTTCTGTCCATCAATCGATTGAGCGTGGAGAAGATGATCAACGTAACCTAAGACGGAAAATAAAGAGGCTTTCAAGCCTAGATGAGCGGGATAAGCTCCGTCAGGAACTCACAGACGTTGGCTCGAGAGTTGGCGAGCTAGAGAGAGATCTTGAAGAGATAGCTACTGGTGTTGAGCTGAAGACCTTCAATACACGTGTAAAGATGAAATTCGATTGGGCAGAAGAGTTACAAGACTTGATTGGGCCAATCGTTCATGAGCTGCGAGGACTCACGGCACGACCTAGAGAACTCGAACGTTTGCGTCGTGAAGTTGATTATTATGAGCGAAAACGTCTGCCAGCCTTCAAAGGTGCCATCGACAATCTGACAGTATTGTTAGACGGAGTTCCCAGAGCTTTATTGGCCATAAAAAAGGAAGAAAAGCAAAAATCTGCCCAGAGTAAACTGGCCCACAAAGAAGTAAATGAAGATAAGAGTAGAATAACGACTTTAGAAAAAGAGTTATCAGCTCTGACGCCAGAGAACAATGAGCAAAGAACTAAACTGCAAGAATCGATTGCTCGCTTAAAGGCACGCATAGAGCTCAATGAGACTGTGGCAAAAAAAGCCGATGGACTCGTGGCAACACTCAGGGCTTCGCAAAGAGCGATGAACAAACTCATCAATCGCTTGAAGGAAATCAGAAGTAAGTGGACCGACGAGAGAGAAGAGGCGCAAAACAATCTTACAGTTGCTCGCCATCAACTTTCAGAAAAATTGAATGAAAAGATTCCTTTCTGGCAATCAGCCCATAATCTCTTTGCCATCTTTTTCAAGAGTAGAGGACGAAATCTAATCCTAGCTCTTGTTACACTCGTCCTCGTCTTTTTGGCTTTTCGCCTCGTCCACCGTTTTATCTATCGCTTCAGCCCCCTACACAGAGAACGGCAGCGCTCCTTTTACATCAGGTTGGCTGATGTTTTCTTTCATATTCTGACCTTGGTTGGAACAACTGGTGCTTTTTTAGTCGTCTTGTATATGTACGGCGACTGGGTTCTTCTCGGTTTGTCTATGATATTGGTCTTTGGTGTAGCCTGGGCTGCCAGTAGAGGCCTACCTCTATTTTGGACGCAAACTCAATTGCTGCTGAACCTTGGTACTGTTAGAGAAGGCGAACGTGTCATCATCGATGGTCTTCCCTGGAAAGTGGATGCCATCAATATCTATACGAGGTTGTCCAATCCCGCTCTTTCCGGCGGTCGCCTTCGAGTGCCAATACAGGATCTCGTAGAAATGCGTTCGCGCCCCGTTGGTGATCACGAGCCTTGGTTTCCTAGTCGTGAAGGTGATTGGGTTTTGCTTGGTGACGGTACTTACGGAAAGGTCGTCGTGCAGACCCCTGAAATGGTGCAATTAGTCCTCTTTGGCGGAACAAAAAAGACATATGGAACTCTTAATTTCCTTTCCCAAGTACCACAGAACATATCATTGGGTTTTTGCCTCCCCATCACTTTTGGTGTCGATTATGAACATCAAAAAATAGTGACGAAAGAGATTCCTGGAAAGCTTTTGAGCGATGTGAAAGAGTCTCTCAAGCAAGCGGATAAAGAGAAATTTCTCGATAGTCTGAAGGTCGAATTCAAAGAGGCTGGAGCCTCTTCATTAGATCTAGTCATTATCGCCTTCTTCAAAGGTAATGCTGCTGATCAATACAACGGTTTACGTCGATTGATACAACGTGCTGCTGTTGAGAGCTGTAATCGCCACGGTTGGGGAATTCCATTCCCACAGCTGACTGTCCACCAAGCTTGAGCTGCCTTTAGTAAGTTACTAACTGCTCCATGTCGAAGAGCATGTCAGGAGGGCAGCTATGCGTTATTGCAGAGCTCTATGTTCACTCCTGCTTTTGGCATTGGTCTGTCAGGGTAGCTCGTGGGCACAAAAGAGTAAGATCTCTCATTTGATATATCGTCATAGACTGGAAAAAAAGCAGTCTATGATTAAACGAGCTGCTCCTTCTTTCAACGACAATCGTTTGAGACTGATGGGTTATGACCTGGCAAACATTGAGGCGGAAAGCTGTGCGCTTTATGTCGAAACACCACTGTTAGAGGAAGAGATAGCTCAGTTGGCAGATAAAGGTATTGAAGTATCTTCTACCTATATTCCGCCAGTGAATGGAAAACATCCTTATGGGTTTTATCTAGCTGCTGTTTCTTATGACAGTCTAGAGACCATAGAACGCGACAGCCGTTTCAAGCGCCTCGACTCAGTCGAGCGAAAAGCCCACCTGTGCAATGACATTTCAGCTCAATTGACCTTTGTCGAAGATGTGCGGTTATCTGGTGCCAATGGTGCTGGAGTTAACATCGCAATCATCGACACAGGTTTGGATCTATCCCATCCAGATATACCCACACCAATTGAAGCCTTTGATGTCACTGTTGGTGAAAATTCAGCAAATTGGTCCACAAGTGTTCCAAATCGCTTTACTCACCATGGAACACACGTGACGGGCACTTGTTTGGGGAGAGGAAGCAGTTCCAATGGGAAGTATCGAGGAGCGGCATCTGGAGCAAACTTATATTTCTATAAAGTGGAAGATAGCTCAGGGCATATTTATACGGATTACCTGATTAAAGCCATCAATCGTGCTCGTGAAGTTGGCTGTCACATTCTATCGATGAGCATTGGTTCGCCATTTGGTCCTCGTGACGGTTCGTCTCCAGAATGCCAAGCAATCGACGCTGCCACAGAGGCTGGTGTTACTTGTTTTCTGGCAGCAGGAAATGAGCGGCAACTGTCAGAACACTTGGCCATTTCAGTTGCTCCAGGTGAGAGCACTACCTTTGCATTTCATCTGGAAAATCCATATACAGCCATAGATGCTTGGCATGAATACATCGATTTTTATTGGTCTGATAACACAGAGAATGAGAAAAACATAAACATCAAATGCCAAAGTTTAGCTACTAGCGAGAGTGTCACATCTGCAGTTGGTGTGACAGCTAGAGGTACTGAGTTCGAAGAGTTGATACTCCGCTATCAAATGGCTCCACTTTCGACGAAGGATTATCTCTTTGAGATAACAAACGCAGCACAAGAGGGTGATGACGTTGATGTGCATGTTTTCCACTATCTTCCACTCAATAACTACCAAGGTACCCTCGTGGGAGCAGATGACCAATACTCAGTAAACTCTCCAGCAGTTGCTGATACGGCCATTGCAGTCGGTGCCTGGGTGCACAGACGGACACATCAAGATTACACTGGTATTCTTTGGGAAGACGTGACTGTCGAAGAGAATACTCTGGCCGCTTTTTCCAGTATTGGGCCACGCTTAGACGGTGTACTCAAACCAGATGTGGTGGCACCAGGTTTCAAAATGATTTCTTGCCGTGATAGTGGAGTGCCAGCTGCAGATTTACAGCTCATTGACGATGATGGTCTCTTTTTGAATGGAGTTGGTCCAGCTCATTATCTGGTGATGAGTGGTACCAGTATGGCTACACCTTGGGCTGCAGGCGTTGGTGCCCTATTGAAACAGCTCAATCCTCAGTTTTCTGCTGAGCAAATTGCCGACAAGATAAGAATGACAGCAGGTAATGCAGCTCATCCAAACAATGAGATAGGTTATGGTCTCGTTAACGGTAAAGCTGCTATTGGTGCTGGAATATTGGCTGCAGCTGCAGGTGGAAACAGTTCATCTGGTGGCTGCACAATAAACGTTGAGCAAAATGACAAAGGCTGGCTTCTGCCACTTTGGTTTTTGTTGGTTTTTAGTGTAACTACCAGAATTCGCCGCCGTTATTGTCTAGCTAGTAGATAACGGCCCGTGGCTGATTGTTTGTTGCGGGCAATCTTTTCAGGTGTTCCTGTGGCCACAATCCTGCCTCCATTGTGGCCACCACCTGGTCCCAAGTCGATGATGTGGTCCGAATAGCTGATGACTTCCAGGTTGTGTTCTACCAAAACTAGCGTGGCACCTTTGTTTATAAGTTTGTCGAAGACATCCAATAAACGTTCAATATCTTTGGGGTGAAGACCAGTCGTTGGTTCGTCGAGGAGAAGTAAACATCCATCCAATGACGATGCTTTGGCTCCGAGATGTCTCGCCAATTTGAGTCGTTGCGATTCGCCAGCACTGAGTGTTGAAGTTGGCTGCCCCAATCTTAGATAGCCTAAACCCATATCTTGCAATATCTTCAATTGAGTGATCACTTTTCGACTTTTCTCAAAATGAGATACAGCAGAGTCAATGGTCATTTCGAGAATATCTACAACGTTGGCACCCAAATATCGAATGGCCAGAGCTTGTTCGCCAAAACGTTTGCCCGAGCAGTGGTCACAAGGAATGGAAGTATCACCGAGGAATTGAAGATCAACTTCTATGGAACCTTCACCTTGGCACTTTTCACAACGACCACCAGCTACGTTAAAAGAGAAGAAACCAGGTTTTAAACCCAATTCCTTGGCTTTTACCGTTCCTGCCAACAAAGAGCGGATTGGTGAAAAGACTTTCATATAGGTGGCAGGATTGGAACGTCCTGATTTGGCTATGGGCGATTGGTCCAGCAACTCGAGAGTGGTAATTTTCTCTACACCATCCATTGAGGAGAAAGCACCGACTTCGTCTATTGCTTCTCCACGAAGCCTTTTTAATCCTCCGTAGAGCACCAGTTCCAACAGTGTTGATTTTCCTGAACCAGAGAGACCTGTGATTGAGGTCATAGCCCCCAAGGGAATGGCAACGTCGATGTCCTTCAAGTTGTTTTCACTGGCACCACGAATGGTCAACCATTGGTCACTTTTTCTGCGTTTCCGCTTTGCTAGCATTTTGCCTTGTGCTGATAAAGCCAAACCCGTTGCCGTTTTTTGCTTCTCCAATTCTTGGGGCGTTCCTTCGTACAATATGGTGCCACCAAAGCGACCTGCACCAGGACCAAGGTCGATGACGTGGTCTGCTTCTTTGATGACCTGAGGTTCATGTTCGACGACAACAACTGTGTTGTGTTTACCCGACAAGGTTCGCAGAATGTTAATCAGTCTATCGAGATCTGCCGGATGAAGACCGATTGAAGGTTCATCGAGAACATAAAGAGTGTCGTTCAGCGAAGCACCGAGAGCTGAGGCTAAATTGATTCTCTGTGCTTCTCCACCACTCAAGGTCCGTGTCTGTCTCTCCAACGTTAGGTATCCCAAGCCAACGTCCACGAGGTAATCAACTCGGCGACGTACTTCTCGCAAGACGTTGCGAACAATTGCTTCTTTCTGTTTGGACAGTTTGAGGGCAAAGAGCCAAGCCTGTGTTTCGTCTATGGGCAAAGCACATAACTCGGGCAAAGTAGTATCAGCCAGACGTACGTTTAATGCCGCAGGTTTCAAACGAGTGCCATTGCAATCGGGGCAACACTCAAAGCTGCGATAACGACTGAGCAAAATGCGGAAGTGCATTTTGTAGCGTTTCTTCTGTAAATAGTTGAAAAAACCAGCTAAGCCATACCATTCGTCTTGGCCATCATAGATGAACTCTCTTTGTTGCTCCGTCAAATCACGCCAAGGAATGTCTGTGGGAATCTCCCTGTTAACACAGGCCTGTAACACATCATCCCAGCACTCTTCATACGTTGGTGATGTAAAAGGAACGATGGCGCCCTCTTCGAGGCTTTTACTCTGATCGGGAACAACTCTATTGATGTCAATGGAGGGA
>CAZXTJ010000105.1:14422-16690 GCA_964643655.1 uncultured bacterium | reverse complement strand
CATCGAAGGTCAGTATGGCACCATCGTTTTTATAAATCTTCGTCACCGCAACGCCAGCTTCGAGACCGCAAACGACCAAATCGATGTCATCATCGTTGTCATAATCGCCCCATGCCAAAGCAGCACTGGAAAGACCAGCCAGCGTCTGTGAACCGAAACTGCCGCCATTATTGAGGCAAATGTACAACTGGTTCGAGCCAGCAATGGCTAAATCAAAATCACCATCGCCGTCGACATCACCGAATGCCACCTTACCCGAAGCAACTTCTGGTAGAGAAATGCCGCTGGCAACGAGTAGTGGGCCTACAGTAGGCGTACTGTCCCCTCCACCACCACTGACCGTTCCACCGCCACCACCGCCACCGCCACCGCCACATCCAATGACTGCGACAATCAACAAAACTGAGCAAATGACTCCGATAATTTTGCGATGCATAACTCCCCAATGCTGTTAAAGCAAGTAGGTTGAGAGACAAACCCGTAACATATATAAGTTAGCACGCGTATCGATCAATGGCATCCCGATGATGAGATCAGTCATACCAATAATTCTGCGGCTATCTCTGGAGCAGTATATCTATATTTATGACAGTTGGCTTCGGAACGTAAGCCACACAGAAGTTTTGGATAAACCATGTACAAAGAGATCATTGCGACT
The DNA here is from genome assembly GCA_964643655.1 of uncultured bacterium. Lineage (GTDB taxonomy): Bacteria > Muiribacteriota > UBA6191 > CAZXTJ01 > CAZXTJ01 > CAZXTJ01. The sequence goes on along the minus strand of CAZXTJ010000105.1, from coordinate 16,032 downwards.
TTTCAAGCCCATCAAAATGAACGATTAGCTAATGCAGAGCCGCCCTTCGTAACGAGCGAAGGGCGCCGAACCTACGGAATAAGCATTGTTCAACTGCGCAAGCTGATAAGACCTTTCATAAAAAACTTCACTAAACTGCCCTTCAATGAAGGATTCGAATTGGCCACAAAACTCTACGATACAGAGATGGCCGAAGGCATGATCTGCGCCAATGCTTTGTTGGGTCGACAGAATAAAAAATACACAACCAAAGAGATAAAGAAGGTGCTCAGTCTCGTCAAACGACTAGTCAGCTGGGACTCTACAGATGATTTCTGTATGCTACTTTCGCAGCCTTTGTTTCTACTGCACCCAAACATCCTAATACCCATTGTTCGCTCTTGGAATAAGTCACGTAACACTTGGGTAAAACGAGCCAGTGTCGTCACTCTGACGAGAAAAGTTGGCACAACAGGTCAATACACCGGCTTAATATTGGAGCTTTGCGAGGCACTTATTGAAGATGAGCACGATTTAGTGAGGAAGGCTGTCGGCTGGTGCCTCAAGGACGCATTTCGAGGTGATCCCAAGAAGATCTTCCCCTACTTGAAGCAACTCCGTCGACGAGGAGTGAGTTCAGTAATCACACTTTATGCAGCCCGGGACATTAAAGGCGAACGTCGTTGTGAGCTGCTGGACTGTAAACCAGATTAAGGGCTCAACCTGGCTTTTGGTGCTAATCACCAAATCCAGAGTTCCTTACCATAGACACCATCATCGGCACCAAAATAGAGCGTGTCGCCGACTACCGTAAGACCATAAGGAGACGAAGAATCACTGCCAGGATAGATATCCTTAAAAAGGACGGTACCAACGGCCGTGCCGTCGCTTTGCCAGAGCTCCCGACCATTCACACCGTCATCGGCACGGAAAAACAGCTTGTTGCCCACGGCAGTGAGGCGATAAGGATTCGAGCTACTGCCTAGATAGATATCCTTAACGAGGACGGTGCCATCTTCCGTGCCATCGCTTTGCCACAATTCATACCCATAGACACCGTCATTTGCATGAAAAAAGAGCCTGTCGCCCACCACTGTAAGATACTGCGGTTCAGAAGAGCTGCCGCCAGGAGAGATATCCTTTACGAGAACGGTGCCATCTTCCGTGCTGTCGCTTTTCCAGAGCTCAATTCCATTTTTGCCGTCATCGGCTCTGAAATAGAGCCTGTTGCCTACAGCAGTGTGGGACTGTGGAGAGGAACTGATGTATCCAATACGGATGTCCTCCAAGAGTGAGGTACCATCTACTGTGCCGTCGCTTTGCCAGAGCTCGCCACCATTCACTCCGTCATCAGCTCTGAAATAAAGCTTGTCGCTCACAGCCGCGAAATGCTGAGGAGATGAAGTGGTGCTGCCAGGATAGATGTCCTTCACAAAGACAGTACCATCTACTGTGCCGTCGCTCTGCCAGAGCTCTCGACCATTCACACCATCATCGGCACTGAAGTAGAGCTTGTCTCCAACTGCAGTGAGGCTCTGAATGCCATAAGTGCCACTACCTGGACATAGGTCCTTCACGAGAATGGTGCCAGCTTCTGTGCCATCACTTTTCCAAAGCTCTCGACCATTGAC
>CAZXTJ010000105.1:0-14322 GCA_964643655.1 uncultured bacterium | reverse complement strand
TCCTTAACGAGGACAGTGCCTGCGACTGTGCCGTCGCTTTGCCAGAGTTCGACACCATTCACTCCGTCATCGGCTGTGAAAAAGAGCATACTGCCAACAGCCGTGAGCTCTTGAGGATTAGAGGAGCTACTACCAGAATAAATGTCCTTCAGAAGGATGGTGCCACCTACTGTGCCGTCTCTTCGCCAGAGCTCGACACCGTTCACACCGTCATTTGCTGTGAAGAATGTTAGGCTTCCTACGGGAACAATGTTCGCAAGCTCTGAGCCATACACTGAACCTGTGATATCTTTCACCATGCGGCATTCGCGCATGGGTGTAGTGACGGCGATGGGAGAAACCCAAGCTGATTGCACTCCCAATGTGCCCACGGCTGCAATCCTGTACCAATAGGTAGTACTAGGAGAAGCCGTAAGATCTTTGAACGATGTAACATCGAATGTCGTGGAGCCACAAGGCGCAAATGTCCCAGGGGCGCCCAGCATATCGGGAGCACGCTCTAGCTGATATCCTGTTTCGGCAGCACTATTGTCGGTCCAAGACAATTCCACAACTGTGGAAGATAAAGCAAATGCATTGAACTCCGAAGGTGCTTCCACACCTGTGGCTTCTGAAATTGTGTTTGATGATGCCGATTGGCCAACCACATTGTCAAATGAGAAAACACGGAACCAGTATGTCGTCCCAGCAGTAAGACCCGTCACAGTATAGCTCGTTGTATTGGCAGCAACGGAACCAGCTGTTGTGAAGGTACCCGGTGAACCGCCAGCATCAGGCGCAACCTCAATGTTGAAACCCTCCTCTGAAGCGCTCTCGTCGTTCCACGACAGCGACACTGATGATGTTGTCCTAGCTGTAAGTGTTAATCCCGTTGGCGCTGCTGGGATCGTTTGTGTGTCGCCCATGGTATAGGCGGTAACACGGCCGGCTTCGTCGCGCACGAGTACGTTGACGTAGCAGATTGTCCCCTCGGACAAGCTACCAATGGCCGTGCTGAGAGTTCCTGTCGTCCATTCCAAGACGAGCGTGCCATTGGCCTCGGCCTCTTCGACTGTGGTGATATTTGCTAAGGACGAACAGAGTACTTTGTACTGCAAGGCCGCAGGTAAAGTTGCGTCGTCAGAAGCTGCAGGCCAAGTAATGGTGAACCCCGTCGACAAGTGAGCCGAGAAGATAATGGCTCCACCTGCAGAGGGAGCGACGAGATCTTCAGCAGGAGCGGAAGGTGCAGAGCTACCGCCCCCTCCCCTCCACCGCAACCACAAAGAACGACAGAGATGAAAAGCAAAGCGAATAATGCGCGTAAGGACATAACAAATATCCCTTCTCAACGAGGTAGAAAGGGACTTGCCCTAGCCCCACAAAAAATTTCCCCGCAAAATCTACGCTCAATATAACAGATAATCCGCATTGAATGTCAATTACGGCCTCTAAGGACTGCACGCTATAAACAGCACTTTTTTAGCTCTAGTAGCTTTTGTAAGAGTTGGAAATTTGAACCGCTTCACCCCTTACTCACAGCTTTCTTCGTTTACTGGTGAACCTGATCGCCTCAATACTGATTGTATCTAGTGATATATACTGAATTAGACAGAGCACCCAAATGAAAGTCGAAGGACTCATATACTATGAGAAATCTAGTTATCTTTCTCGCCGCGGCCTTAATCACTTCATCAGCCATCTGTGCTGACAACAACCAAAGTGCAGAGCAAACGCCTCCGCCCATGAAAAAAGGAGACGAGCTCAAATCGATTATCATACTCGAAGCTTTGGGATCACGCGGTACTGGTGGCATTTTCATCGGTTTCAACAGTGAAAATAAAGAGATGGTTTCTGTGAAAACGCTCTTCAGCGACTTAGCAAAAGAAACCATTTATAAAAGACAGTTCAAACGTGAAGCAATTACCTTTCGCAAACTCAACCATCCAAACATCATCGGATACGTAGATTCTGGCTTTGACAAAGGTCGCTATTTCATCGCCACCGAATTTGTTAAAGGCAAGACCCTTGCTGACTTAGTTGTAGGAGGAAAAGGACTCCCCGTAGGTATTGTGCTCAAAATTATGAGCAAAGTCTCAGATGGTGTTGCACACTCACATGACAAGAGGATTTTGCACTGTGATCTCAGGCCACAGAACATTATGGTCACCACTGAAGGTTTTGTGAAAATTATCGATTTTGGTAACGCCAAGAAAATTGGAGCAATGGCATTTATCGATCCCAAAAGCTGCCTGAGAAACCCTCGTTATTCCTCACCAGAACAAAACCAAGGTCAGAAGTTGGATGAGCGTTCAGATCTTTACTGTCTGGGACTTTTGTTTTTTGAACTGCTGACTGGACGGCGTGCTCTTTATGGTAGCAGCCTGCTTGAAATTACGGCTTTTCAAATGGGAAGCTTGTTTCCCCAGCCTTCCAAACTAAACAACAAGATCTCACCTGACCTAGACAAACTTGTAATGAAACTTCTTGAAAAGGATCCAAACAATCGTTACAAAAGTGCTGCTGCTTTGATTGACGATATAAAAGCTATCCACCAGGATTAGTCCTCATCACAGCCGAAAATCTGCTCCTCCAAATTGTCAGCTAGTGATGCCACTTCTTCGACGAGAAAAGCCAAGGTCTCGGGCAATACCGTCACATCGGGCAGAGCCCCTTGCACCATCAATTGTGGAGGATCGGCCTCTACGACTTGCACTCGCGCCATGACCATCCCAGAAGCTGCGCCCAAGGTCAAAGCCGGATCGATGACGCCTGTCATTGGTCCAACAATGGATTGAACATAGAGGTACTGATCATCATCTTCATCAAAACGGTCCGTATGTGGATTCCCAGCGCCACAGAGTAAATCCAGGCGTTGCTTGCGCCCACCGCCAAAGCGCAATACCACGTTGTAGTGGGGATTTCCATCTATCTGAAAAGGACCTTCGACGACTTCATATTCGAGTAGAGCCAAGGCATCATTAACCAAACTTCCCAATGAGTCGTCTGCCATAGCACTAGTCCTTTCGTCGTCTGAAACTGTCGTAACTGTAAACTCTTCGCCCCCTTGCAAACGCTCATATGTGGCCGCAATTGCACCTTCGGGCAACGATAGCTCTCTCTCTAAAATGTCATCGAGGCCTGTCGTAGTTGCCTCATCGGGCGTATAAAACTCTATGGCTTTATCAAAACTGACGGGTTTTCCCCAGCCATAAATTTTCACTTCCGGCAAAGAAACTTTCCAATGTTTCTCCCAGGCGCCAACGTGGCAAGCCGAAAAAATGGCACAACGCAAATACCTACTTGTTCGCTCGGGGACGACGAGTTTGCAAGAAAACCAGCGGCCATCGTGAGTCTGCACGCGTCCACGTTCGTCACCGTGACTCGACCAGAGAAAACCTGCTGTCTCAGCTCCTGCCAAGTCCTGGTCTTCGTTATAAAGGGCTGACAAGAAGGTGTTGCTATTGGCTGCCTGGTCTATGATTACGCGATAACCATTCTCCGCAAGGGTCAAGGCATCATCTTGAATACCTTCAACTTCAGCTGCCAAATATTGTTCGTCAGCACCACTTAAGGCAAAGAAGAAATAGAAAGCCAACCCATCGCCTACACCGCTATTTTGCGCTTCGATAATCGTTCGCATTGGCTCACTCAATCTTCATCGATGCCAAAGAAGCGCTCTTCAAAAGAGTCTGCAAGCAATGCCGACTCTTCAATGAGAGCTGCCAAAAAGGCTGGATTGAGTTCCATCAATGGTAAAGACCCCTCAACCATGACCGTATCCTGCCCATCGATTTCGCGAATGGTCACTCGCGCAAAAACCATATGGGAGGCAGCTGACAAACAGAAGTTGAGGTCAACTCGCTCATTGAGTGGACCAACGATGGCTGACGCACAAACAAACCCCGGCTCTTCAGCCATATGCACGGCTGAACGCTCAGTTTCCTCAATGGGAAAAACAAAAACCCTATGCTGTCGTCCCTCGGGCTCGATGGTTAGCTGCAAAGACCAAGAGGTCGGATCATCTGCGTCATACTCCAGCTCAGCTCCCAATAGTTCTGCAGCAGCCAAGGCCTGTTCTTCGGCAGATTCATACATCGACATCAAAAAGCCTCCTCAATCCTAAAGGGCCGCTTCCATACGTTCTCGCAGTCTTCTGTTCTCTTCTTTTGTCAGATATTCGCTCGAAGAGAATTTATCAATAAATGTTTGGACGAATGTTGTCCTCTTGTATTGTGACACTATGGTCACGCAGAGATCGTCTGTTTCTTTTTTAGGCTTTGTCTTACTCTTCCTTAGTTCGTTGACACATTTCAAAAATGTACCAACCAATGTTTTGTTGATTGCTTGATAAGGACCATTGGACCATCCCTCTGGAAGTTTCTTGGTGAATGCCAAGAGCTCTTTGCAACGCTCAAAAGCAAGTTCAGGCTTCAGCAATTTATACAGCGAGCGAATTTCAATGGAATAGCTACACATAACCAAAGTATTCGAGTCATCATCGACATTTCCAGATTTAGAAATTTCATGGCGAACATCCTTGGCAATATTTGCAGCTTTTTCCATATAGTCCGATTGATACAAAATGAATGCGCGCAAAAGCCGGAAAGACTGAGGCTGGGGACGCTCGGATTTGACGAACCTCAAATAGGCATAATCAAGGGAAAACATTAGGTTATCAGTGGTACCACTACTGGTAGCAGCCAAGGCTACTCTACGAAACACATTTGCTCTTCGACCTTTACGTCTATACAGCTGTTCGTGATGTCCAAACAGCCTCAAAAATGCCATTGATGAGTCAAGAAATTGCAGATAGAGTGCAGCTGTTTTCTCGTTATCATCCATATGAGCACAAAGGAGTTCATAGAGCGTGCCATAAGTATGAGCTACTTTTTTGAAAGAATATTCAGATGGCCTCTCTCCATCATTGAGCATGCTCGAGCAATTGTTAACTTTAGAGTTAATCAAAGGCAAGGCATAACTGTCAGAGACTCCTTTTGAGGCATGTAGTAGCTCTCTCTTGCCAGAGATAGAAGGGGAGGCAAAGAAGCTGTCCAATGCCTTTTTGAATACTTCCCTTCTCTTGATTTCTCGAGGAATTCTCTTCGTCATCACCGACTTGGGCAATGAATGGTCACCAGAGGGATAGATGACAAAGACTGTATGTTTACTTCCAGGCTTCAATCCAGAGACAGTAACGCGATGTATTGTCGTGGCAATTTTTGAAGGTGAATGCAAATTTCCATCCAAACTGATGGTAGACGAGTATGGCTCTTTTGAAAGCCACGTAGCCGTCACTGAATCAACTGAAGATGTGAGCCGAAGGTTTTCAGCATGCCAAACATGCTTTCGAGTTCCAAACAGTCCAACTGTGACGCCAACGATGAGAAGGCCAAGTAGTATGCCAAACAGCAAAATGTAACTAGCAAGCTTAGACTGAAGACTTGCTCCGTCATCAACATTCTTGGCTGAAAAGAGAGAGTCTTTTGGTCTTTTTGTCAAAACTGTCTGTGCCAGATTTTCGAAGTGTTTACCGTCGAGTGCATCTACTAAATCTTGAGCCTTCTCAAACCTATCGTCAGCATTACGAGCAATGCACTTGCTAATGATATCTCGTGTTCTACCAGTTACGTTCTTGCTCATCATTGAGGAAGGAGAGAAATCGGGCGAAGCAATTGTCCTCATCAGCTCGGGAAAGGTTACACATTGGTCCAACAAATGTTTCCTCGTGAGCAGTTCGTAATAGAGCAATCCCAGCTGATAGATATCACTTCGACCATCTAACTCGTTGTCGAGGATCTGTTCAGGAGACACGTACAAAGGTGTGCCAACTACTTCTCCTGTAGCCGTCATGCGAGTACAGTCTTTGTTGTAAACGAGCCCAAAATCAGCCAGAATAGCTGTACCATCCTTCTTTACAAGGACATTGCTAGGCTTGATGTCACGATGTATTACTCCTTTTTCGTGACAGGCTGAAAGACCATCGGCCAGCTGGCGCACGATATCGCTGGCCCTCTCATTGGTAAAAACTTGCCCCTTGTCTATCAATGTTGCCAAATCTGGATAGGGCAGATAATCCATTGTGTAAAAAACTGAACCATCGTCCCTTGAACCGAAGTCGAGTATTGAAATGACGTTCCGATGGGATATAGAGGCGCAAATCTTCGCTTCCTTCTCGAAACGTTTGATGGCATTCCTATTGTCACATATTCCTGGTCTGATTGTTTTCAGTGCAACTTTGCGGCTCAGATGCAGGTCTTCAACCAGATAAACGACAGCCATGCCTCCTTTACCCAGAGGCTTGATTATCTTGTATCTGTCGTTTACCAAAGGTGTTTTCACAAAAGCCCTGCTCTCCCCCAATAGATGAAGCCTACAATAAGCTGGCATATTCCACCAAACGACCTTACCTTTCTATTGTGTAGTCATTTTGTATACATAAATTTGAGGTTATACGAATTCGATGTGAGACATTCTCTCTACCATTGAGTTGAGTGTGTCCTCTCCTGCTAGAGGGGGACAAAATGAAAATATTTATCAGTGTCCTTTCCATCCTACTGTTGGTTCTTGCTACGCATGTCCCAACATCACAGGCCGCCAGCAGTGCTTCCATGGCCTTGAGGTCCAGAGCAAAAACGAGCAAAGCTGTTAAGGTAGGCAGAATTGTTGCCACTAAACAAAACACTGAGGTCAAAGCCAAAGGAATGATTGGGGCCATTGGTGACACTGTTCCTCTCAAGGCTTACCTCTATGTGGCAGGCAAGAAGAAAGGAATCGCCAAAAGAGTTCTTCATTATCGCGTAAACGGAAATCCAATTGGAACAGCCCTAACTAACTCAAAAGGGCTAGCCCTGTTCAAATTCAAAGTCCCAAATTCAATGGGCAAAAAGACCATCCAAGTCATTTTCAAGGGTGGTCCGCATTACAAAGGCTCATCTGGAAAAAGCAAGTTTGCTCCCATTCGGTCATCAACGGCCCTGAAGACTGAAGAGACAACGGCTAAACCAGGTGCAGTTGCACATCTAAAAGGCAAACTGACAAGAAAAACCGATGGATATGGTCCCGTTGGACGTGAAGTCCTTTTGGACATCAATGGGAAAGTCGTGGCAAGGGCTTCTACCCTCAAGGGAGGCCGATTCACCATTAAATATAAAATCCCCAAAGGCACCAAAGGTAACATTGCCACCAAAGTGTGGTTCAAAGGCGACAAACTATACATCCCATCAGCCAAGACTGCTTACATCACAGTTTTAGGGCCCAAAAGGAAGATATATCTGACCTGGACTGGTGCCCAAGGAATGGTCGGTGAAAGAGCTACCATTACGGCTAGTCTCTCAACCTCCAAGTTGTTCCCCTTCAAAGGAAATTTGGCGAACAAAAAGATCAGAGTTTGGCGCTCGAGAGGTAAAAGATGGTACGGCCCCCAATACAAAAACAAACAGATATGCAAAGGTAGAACAGATAAAAAAGGCGTAGCTAGAATGAGCTTCATTATTGATGATGACGCTATGAGCTACAGTGTAGGCGCTCACTTTGATCAAGCGAGACCACACAAATATGAACTTATCAAACGTTCAGATCCAAAACTAACAGTCATCAAGTCACCTTTGAGAATCTCCGTCAGTTGCGGTGTAAAAAAAGCACACATTGGCGACCGTCTGCTTTTTACAGTAGTCGTCAAAAGAGTGAGCGATGGTCGAGCACTACCCAAGGTACAAGTCAGCCTCGGAGGTCAGAAGAAACTCACATCAACGATGGGTTCTGCTGGATTTTTCCATACAATTCGCAATACCGGAGAATTGGGTCCACGTAAGATATATGCCCAGACGAAAGAGACGAAACGTTACAAGGCAGGTAAGGGTTACGCGCTACTCAATGTGCTTCCTGCACAGAATTGAAAGCAATCGTTCTCTCGTCCCTCATCTCAGATGAAAAAGCGCTACATTGCCAATCATTATGATGGCAAAAAGCAGCATCAAGTGCCAATTCGAAGCACGCAAATGGCCTTCGTGATCGACAAAAACAGATGAGTCCTCCATTGGCAAGTCGAGCTCATCATAATCAAAGTCTGTAACGGGCTCATTGTTGACGACAGCCTTGACTCCAATATGTTTAGCCAACTGACGTCCATACTCTTCTGCCTTGCTCAGTTCACTGGTCTTCTCAGATATCAATACTCTAGTATCATTTCGTAGCACTAATAGAACAGTGTACAAATTGGATAGACCTCGTCGTCCTCGGTGCTCCTCATTATTGATTTTGACGCACAAAATATCGTCAAAACCACAAACTCTCCAGCTCTTGCACGTTCCGAAAAAGTGCATCACGTACAAAAGCTCTTTAGTCACATTGTCGAGCACATAAGCACAGTCTACAAAGAGCCTTAAACCAGCAAGAAACAACGCAATTGGCCAAAGAATTTTTGCCAAATTCCATGCCTCTTTACCAAAACGAGAGGAAGCAGCCCCAAATCCCAAAAGCACGAGTAAAATGGCTAGAATAGGAAGCCCGGATTCGAGAGGTGTAGACAACTCGAGGCGGTGGTGTCGATTGCCTCTATCTTGTTCATTACTTTCGAGCTCTACACTTGCCTCTTCCTCTTTAGGTGTACTTCGCATTTTCTGAGGCCGGACAGAGAACTCCTTCGCTGAGCAGCCCTCACTAGAACAACAAGAGCCTATGTCCCAACAGGCACTATGGTGTGGAGCATCGCAAGATTTGCAGTAAAGAACGTCATTATTGGTGATTGTTTTTTCACACAATTGGCAATTCATGACAAGAACTCAATTCGATGAGACCACATTCAATATATCCATTGATGGCAATGAGGAAAGCCCCTCTTCCCTCTCATTACATCTTATCGCCACTGAGTCACTGCTTGCTATAGTGCCACTCCCGTAGAGCCTGATTTTCTCTGCAATCTCGCCTTTTAATGCAAAATAACGCTTTTCCATATCCTTGAGGCCAGCTCTTCTTACACTTTCATATTTACTCGTATAGTCCTTCACCAAAAGTGACAATTGACCAAGAGCAGCTTCAACGTTTTCATTGATTTGCTCAAAAGCTGTGAGTGCCTCTGGCTCTTTACTAATAGGAGCCGCAATTCGTTTTCTAAATTTGGCACTAGCTCTCTTGCAGTCGGTCTGCAAAGCAGAGGGGCTCAACAATTCATCTGGCATACGAGACTCTTGGGTACAGGGAAATTCGTTAGCCAAAGAAGACTGCCATAGACATCTGCCGGCTAACCAACCAGTATGAGGATTCTTCCAACAAGCTGCAATCTGATCTCGCTCATAAATGAGCAATCGAATTTCAATATGAGAAAGCAACTCATTAAAATGTTTCTTTGTATATGAGAGTGCCTTTACGTCCTTATTCTCGTAATCTTTCCCATATTGCGCCAAAAGCCCTTTGAGCAATTCAAAGTTGCTTTTGATGAAACTCTTCATATGCTCCTGCCTTTCAACAGAAGCCGGTGAAGAGCAAGCAGCAACTTCAGTACGAGCAACAGAGTTGGTCAAAGCGCGGTCATACGTGCTCTGCAAAGAAAAAGGCGGCGAAGCAGAATAAAACGAGAAACTGTTACTACTACTGCTCTTGTAAACATCAGTAGATGAAGAGCCACCTTTATTCCAAAAAGACTTTGAAGGGCGATAGTTGTCATAACTGACAGAACTCTTTGTAGAACGTCGGCTGCTCCAAAAAGAACCCGCCCTAAAACTACGTTCAACATCACCACTTCCATCAACACTTGATTTCGAAAACCTGTCAAACCAATCAGCCAGACAAAAACTTGGACAAAGCAAGATAACTGAGACAAAAGAAAGCAAGAGCAGACTTCTCATAATGTTTCCGTTTCGTTCATTATTATGTTTCCGACACGACATCTGCCCCTAAGCAACAAAGGGGCCAGAGTGCCACATGGCTCTTCAAATAAGGGTTTAAACGGAAAATCCCACCTGAGAGCTGTCCAATAATAGGACGTATCAAAAGCAATCAGTCCATAAATGGGACGCCCTTCTGGCCTAAAATAGGAATGACTATGCTCAGCCTCACGAAAAACAATGAAGACGCAAAATGTCCCGTCTGCTCAACACCAATTGGCAGCGACCACATTGAGTGTGAACAATGTTTGACACCGCACCACAGTGACTGTTGGGCTTACATTGGTGGTTGTGCCGTTTTTGCTTGCGGCAAGGCTATCGAACAAAAAAATACACTCACCGATGAGGAGACACAAAAGTTAAGGGCTGACACAGAACGTTGGATAAAGTGGCACATCTGTTATGTGTGGTCATTCTTTGTATTGTCTATCGCCCTGCTGCTCCTCTTCCCCTCTTTAATGGCGCGATCGGTCTTTGAAAGTGTCGGTTGGCCTCTTCTTCGCATCCTTTTCGCTTTTCCAACGGCCTTGTCACTTGTGGGTCTTTTCGTTGGACTGCCAACACTCGTTGCTGGTTTGTTTTTCACTCGCTGTTTCAGAACCGTTGTCGACGACAACACTGGTCTCGTAGGTGCAGCAACTGAAGCTCCTAAATCGTTAGTAATAAAGATGAATATCTTAGAGAAACTGTCACTCTCTCAACTGCAACTCGACCGCCTCAGATCCTATGGCTACACCTTCTTTTGGCTCTTCTTCCTGGCATTCTACCTACTCGTCAAAACCACTGTGACTGCAGATAAACTCCACCATCTGCTTTTCTTTCAATTGCTCGGCCATTACCTCCTTTCCTTCATCCTATCCTTCGTCTTCTACGAAGTAGGTATCCACAAGGTGCGGTATCTGTCCTGCCTGAATAATCGCTTTAGTGCCACATTCAAGGAATGACCCGATCTATACTAAGAGCCATGGGTAAAAACGACATTCGCTATCTCGTACCAACGTCATTCGTCACCTTCGGAGTCTTCTGCGGCGCAGCAGCCATGCTGCACGCAATCTATCTCATTACCTCGAGTCTGAAAGCAGCCTATTCATTTCCCGAAAGTGCAACCATTATCGGAGCCTGCTTTTTAGCCGGTGCTTCCCTGCCCTGGTTTTTCATCTCGCAGCGATCCACCATCAATCGGCGGGAAGGATCGCCCTCCTTCTCACATACCTTCGACTCAATGTCTTCGGCCGTGAAAAGCATCTTCGTCGCAACCCTCGTCGCTCTAGCCATCGCTGCACTAATCACCCTTGTCAGCGCGAATAAATCCACACAAAAAACCGCAATTTCTGTACTCTATCTCTGCGGCGCAATGACACTGACAACAATGTCTTTTCAATGGAACATCAGCTGGCAAGTTCAAGAATTTAGACGTAAGTTCAAGCGCTTTCTCAGGTAGCTCAACAAGCGTCAGCTGTGCTTACTTCCTGTTTGTCGATGAGGTCTCCCTGGCCATCTCGTTCTATTTGCTAATTCCAGCATAGAATCAGGTTGCTGGGGTATCACAGTAGTCATACCGTCAGAGATTACTAACAGAGGACAGTAGCACCAGCACCAGTGTCCTTGAGCACCTCTATTCTTTTGATGGCAGATACAAGGCAACGGTTGTTCCATTTCCAATGCTAGAGCTGAGTTTCACCGCTCCACCATGACGTTGTGCAATTGAGGCTGCAACAGACAATCCCATGCCACGCCTATCAATCTTTGTTGTATATAGTGGTTCGAACACAATATCCACATCACAGTCTGCAATACCTTGACCTTCGTCCGTGATGTAAACGACTACGTAATCTCCTGGCTCTAAATTTGCTTCAGATATGGTGATATTTTCTTGACAGAGGCGTACATATACGTGCCCTGTGTTTGAAGCTTCAACTGCATTGTCTAGCAGAGCATCAAGGCACAAGTTGAGCTCTCCCTCATCACCAACAATGTGTTTTAATTTACTGTTGTGGGGCTCTCTAATGATATTAGGAAACGAAGTAGGAGATTCGTATAACGCATTTACAAGTGCACGAGAAACAGCATTATCAACTAACTCTAACGGCTTTATGCTGCAATAAGTATCTTTGACTGCCTCAGTGTCTCTTCCAATATGAGAACTCAGGGTAACAAACATGTTTTCCAGACTGGCCCATCTAAGAGTTGCGTCTTCAATGGCATCAAGGTTTTCGCTCAAATCAGCACTGCTTTTTAAGCGCTCTCTTGCTCTTTCGACTTCGTTACGCACGGACTGTATGATTTCTGTACTTTTTTTCGCAATGGACTTTGTCAAGGTCAACAGGGCACGTTGCCGATTAATAGAGCTTAGTCTTTCACTTGTATTTCTGCAAAACGTTTGTTCATCTATTGCTATCATCACATAGACACAATTTTTGATCTCAATAGGCACTATGTGTACTACATAAAGTAATTGCTCATCTGAAATCATCACCATACTTGGATGTTCAAGAACATCACCACTACTGCTATAACTGACGATGGTTTTTCGCACCAAATTCTCGAGTTCAACAATTCTCTTGCCTCTTCGAGTGTTTCCAAATGACATTGACTCAAAAAGACCTTTCAAATCGGTCTTCGCAATGTCTTCTGAATTGAAAGCGCTACTATCAATAGTCGCTTTGTTGGCTTTACAGACATTTAAATGCGCATCGGTCAAGATGTACCGGATGTGACTGGAAGCGACCATGTAGGCAAACTCATCCTCCAGATTTGTAAACTCAGCCTTTCTCAGTCGAAGTGTTTTTTGCTCACCACGAATTTTTTTGAGTACATCTTTGAGTTCATTTGCACATAACTCGATTTTATTCTCGTCTTTTCCCATTGGGCGACCTCTATCTAGACGCCTTTAGAGTGACGCCACATATAACAATCAAGCATACACCAAAACAATGACGTTTCTGTAAAAAAGAACTGGACTGCCTTTTGCTTGTAATAATTGATTGTAAACACAGTTAGATATGTGGGAGAAATGCAAAAGCCAATAAACGACAGTTCTACTATTGTTCGAGGTCTTCTCTTACCTTCAGAATGGCTCAGTGATGGAACAGTTACTGTTTTGTGCATACATACACAAGAAGAGGAAGTCATAAGCATCGAAATGACATCGAACAAGAGTCTACTAATGAAGCATCTAAGGTGTGAAGTTGTGGCAATTGGCAAAATAAAGATAGACACTAAAGGCAGAAAAACAATCACCATTACTTCGTTCTCTGTTTTGCCCTAACCATTGGTTGCCCCAAATGATAAGCTGACGATTGAGACTATTTAACAAAATCGAAAAACCCAAGGTTGCACCGGACATGACATGACCGATTTGTTTGTTTCCGGCCATGGAAAGACCCATTGTCCTCATCACTCACGCCCATTACATCACATTTCTTCAATGGCCTCATTGTTGCATACAAATCGCCATTAGGTAGGTGATGTTGATGAAAAAACCTTGCGGCCCCTGGGAATCTGTGTCCGAGAAACTCTCTAAGCTGGAAAATGCATTAGGTAAAGCAAAACATAAGTTTGGATGCCGAAGCGACAAAGAGCATCGAGTCGTTTGGGATCAGGTCGAAGTTGATGCTGCATTTATGAATTCCTCCATATTTTTGTTCATCGTTACAAAGGACAATTTTGTTCATCGAGCGAGCCAAAACGCTCTGGATTTTTTTGGTTGGACCAACGAGTCTCTACGTGGACAAAACATCTGCAATGTGTTGCGTTGTGTAAACGCAGAGCAAGACGACAAACAATGTTCATCTTGTTGTATTGAGACAATCCTAGAAAACACTTTCAAATCCGAGATGAGCGAAACCAATCGCTCGGCGAAACTATTCCAATCTATAGGGGGGAAAAATGTCGAACGAGATTTCTACATTACATCTGTTCCTTTGACCATTGGCGAAACGACTTTAGCGCTGTTGAGTCTCAGTGATGTTACAGCTTGGAAGTGCATTCAAAATGAGGCAAACAAGGTTGAGTCCATGGACGCTATAGGTCGCCTGGCTGGTGGTATTGCTCACGACTTCAACAACATATTGTCAGTAATATTAGGCAAAACTGCCATGATCCAAATCTGCGAAAAGTCTGGCGAATCCGCTGAAGAAAGTCTTGCTAACGTTAGTGCTCTAGTTCGCGATATTGAGGTTTCGGCTTTATATGCAGCCGATCTCAGTAACGAGTTGCTTAGCTGTTCACGTGGAGGAGCCCCAGTTAAGACAATACTCAACCTCGTTAACATCGTCAACAAAGCATCTGTCAGGAGCTTGACCAATTTTTCGTCGTCCTTAGAACTTACAGCTCCTGACAATTTATGGCCCATAGAGGCTGACGCGACTCAGCTAGAGCAAGCCATTCGTAATATACTTATCAATTCTGCAGAATCCATGGAGGGCAAGGGGCAAATCAAAGCAGAGGCTGAGAATCT
>CAZXTJ010000104.1:0-16711 GCA_964643655.1 uncultured bacterium | reverse complement strand
GTCTATAACAAAGCCATCGACACTGACAAAGTGGTCTTTATCCTCAATTCCTTGGAAGATGAACTCTGTGAGTTTGCCGAAAGTGTCACATCTGCAGCTTTCATGCAGACAATATTCTGTGCTCCTCTGTCTGCAGGTGGAAAAAACTATGGCGCCATCTATCTGGACAAACGTTTTGAGGGCCAAAGCCCTGACGAAGAACAGTTGAGGATGTTCGAGACGATGACTGGTCTGGCAGCCCAGCTTCTGTCGGCAACAAGGTTTCGTGAAGAGTTGCTGGCTGCACGTGATCAAATCAAAGCTTTGAACATCCAAGTAGGCGATGACAATAAGCTCGTTTTAGGTGAATCTGAAGCCAGCAAAGAATTGGCTAGTTTGCTCGAACAGGCTGCTCCTGAGGATGTAACCGTTCTCATTACAGGTGAGACAGGCACAGGCAAAGAAATGGTGGCAAGAGCCATTCATCGCCGCTCAGCCCGCAAAGATGGTCCATTCATCCCTGTGAACTGTGCGGCCTTACCTAGCGACATATTGGAAGCTGAGCTTTTCGGTGCTGAGAAGGGCGCATATACGGGCGCTAACGAACTGAGGTTAGGCCGTTTTGAGTTGGCCTCAAGAGGTACATTGTTCCTAGATGAAATCGGAGAACTGCCTCTTGATGTGCAAGTGAAGCTGCTTAGAGCCTTACAAGAACGTTCGATTACACGTCTTGGCGCAGGAAAACCAATACCTGTGGACTTCAGACTCATCTGTGCCACTAATGCTGATCTCGAAAATGCCATCAACGAAGGCACCTTCCGTCGTGACTTTTATTATCGAGTCAATGTCTTTAGAATCAAATTGGCTCCGCTACGTGAACGAACTAAAGATATCGTTCCCCTTGCCCGTCATTTCCTCAATGACTTCGCTTCCCGTTATGGCCGTGCCTTACACAAATTCACCACAGATGCTGAATGTGCTCTCACTGCCCATCTCTGGCCTGGCAATATCCGTGAGCTGAGAAATGCCGTCGAGAGAGCTGTCGTTGTAGAACAAGGCTCGGCAGTGACACCTGACAGCCTACCTGTTGGCCGGTCGACAACTGCTATCGACAGCAAAGACAAGGCATTCTGGTCTGAACTACCTGTCGATTATGACAGTGCACGGGAAATGTTCGAACGAACCTTCTTAGAAAGAAGCCTCGCGACACATGATGGAAATGTGTCAGCAGTGGCAAAAGCTACTGGAATGCCTCGTAGAACCATCTATCGACGACTGAAAGCACTTGGTTTGCTCAAGTAGTGACACATTGTGACAATGTGGCACAATTGAGACCTAGTGGCACAACCAAAAGTGGCACAAATGGCCCTCCAAAACGCATAACCCTTTACTGAAGCCTATTTCGTTTTTTGGCACGACTAATGCTTCGAAGGAGGTGTGAAAACAACAAGATTGGCGGAAGGAGCCACAGTGAATAGTAAAATGAGTCTCTTCTTGGTCGTTTGCCTCGCACTCACAAGTCAAGTATTTGCCTCTGAACTCAACTCAATCGTTAACCTCAACGCTGAAAATCAAAAAGTGATACTTCCAGTTATCGTTGATGGTCAGCAATATTATGTTGGTTTTGCCTATAACTACAAAGGTGAAGGTGGTTCCATCAAATCAATGGCATTGGCTTTTGATACTGAAATGAACAAGATTGAAGCAGGTCATGCTGATTTCGCTAAAGTTGCTAATGCTGGCAAAGCACTCTTTGCAGTCATCAGTGCAAAATTCGAAGCCAAAGCCGCTGAAGCACCAGTGAACAACGAACCAGTCGATGAGCCCGTCAATCTACTCGACACAGAGACAAATCCCGTAAACAACGACGACATAGTCAACACAGACAACGGTACTGGTACAACTGACGAAGTACTCCCCAGTGGTCAACCCATCAAGCACGGTAGCCGAGTAGTTGCTCTCGCTCACACAGTGACTCGCAACAGCGACGGAACCATCACCGTATCAGTCAAAATGCCTGCAGTTTCTACTGGTCGCGAACTTCAGTCTCAGAGAATGGTTGTCCGCTCAATCATGTCTCAATTGGCAATCAATCCCAGTGCATACATCTCAACAACAAATGGCACTACATACAGTCAGGGCACTGTTCGCACAGTAAGTCAAAACAACACTCAGGACGCTGAAGGTAACATCACTTACACAGCTACCTATCAGGTCTCTCAATAGATTTCTTACCTCGTCCCCCCCGTTCACAGGAGGGTCGGCACCCGGAGCCGACCCTCACTTTTTTTTGCCTAGGGAAATCTGAGGATGCAAGCTCCGTAAATAATGTTGAGCACATCCTTCATCGAAGTAAGGTTGAACTTGTAAGTTCTGTCGTCTTCGGCCTGAGCACCAGGTATCCAAGCGAGTCTATCAGCCCAGGGTTGAGCAGGCAGGCTAATGGACAACTCATACTTCCGCTCTTCCGAGATGATATAAGGACGAACGTCCTCGATGGCTTTCATTGCTTCTTCTGCCTGCTCCTCCAGTCTCTCTTCAACAATGGCTGGATGGAAACAACGGGCAGCACGAAACTCAATACCCTCTTTTGTTGGCACAGTCTTCACAGCTGGCGAATATCCGCTTGCTTGATCACAAACGGCTGTATCACCAGAGACCAATAGTGGAGGTACTCCTCGCTCGCCCCAAGCAGCGGCCAATAGGGAGAATTCATTCATTCTCTTGCCATTGACGAAAATCTCGATGTCTCCACAGTAGGTGTGGGCGATGACAGCTCCTCGAGTAAATGAAGCTGCATGAGCACCTAAAAAGACAACTCCGTGTACTGGTTCATCAAAGCCGTCACAACCTGAGCCTGGGCGAAAATCTCCTCGCACCAACTGGACATAACGGGGTAAATCGCGGAAGATGATATTTTTCCCACTGCCATGAAAGTCACAAACGATGACCTTCTCTGCGCCACCTTTGTGTAAACCTTCAGCAGTGGCCCGCACTTCACCAGTCATTATCTCACGGAAGGCACTATGATCTTTCCCCTTGTGAGAAGCTTCAGTAAAGGGATCCACCAAAGAGGAAACACCCTCCATATCGACTATTACATATATGTTCACGAAAACCACTTTCTAATCACAGGCTAGAAGCGGAACATAGTACCACATTGCGTGGTCTCATGACCGACGACGCCACTTGAAATAAGGTAAACTAAGTAGGTCTGGGGGTTATCATGAAAACAAAGAACGAGCCCAAAGGCTCAATCCAATTCTTGGTTTTCGCTGGCATGATACTGCCAACAGCAGCTCTAATCATTGAGATTTTGACTGGTATCTGCGAGCTCGAATTTCTCAATCCCATCCCAACTGTTTTTCACATACTCGTCATTGCTCTCGTCCCCTTGACTAATTTGCTGACTTTGTTTGCCATTGCAAATGCTGATTCTAGGCAAAATCTGCTTACAGCAAGTTTCTTCAATGCCTTCAGTCTTGGTATTTGCGCAAGTTACGCTCTGGTTTTTATTCCAATGATGCCTCTTGCCATCTTTGCTTTGATTTTTGGCATTGGCTTACTTCCCCTTGCCCCACTATTGGCCTTGATGGCTACAGCCTTGGTTCGCAAGCGATTGAACGAAAAACTAGCTCAGTCAGAAGGTAGTCAGGCCCCCTCCATCGCTATTGGACTCATTGTAGCCATATCTGTTTTAACCATTATCGAAGCACCCAAAGTTGTCACATTGCTTGGCATTCAATTGACGAGACAGCAGGTAGCTCACCACAGGGTTGTCGGTCAAAAGATACTCTCGGCTACTTCGTCTACGCACAGGTTACTCAAAGCCTGCGAAGGCAGATTTAAAACATACTTTGGCTTACCTGGCGTCATCCTAGGTCTTTTCAGCGAAGGTGTAGAGGAGGAAGAGGCTCGTCAGCTGCTCTTCTTGGGAACTGGTGAGACCTATCGTGATGCCATGGATGATAGTGGTGGTGAACCAATTGTCAGAACTAGAAGAGACACTTTTTTTGAACAAGAAAGAAGCAGACCTGTCTTTACAGGCAGCCCTATTGTCGGCCCTCTTGAAGACAAACTGACACTTACTCACTCTCGTTTTGACGGAGCTTTGGATAGCACCTCTGGCACAGCCAACATTCAGTGGACCATGGAGTTTTTTAACAATCGAAAGTGGACTGAACTAGAAGCCAGGACTCTGATTCAATTACCTCCTGGTGGAGTGGTAAACGAAGCAACGCTCTGGGTAAATAGAAAAGCCCGTAATGCTGTTTTTGCAGCAACTGGCAAAGTACGAAGAGCTTACAGAGAGATTGCCGTTAGGCAAAGAAAAGATCCCCTTTTAGTGACTTGGAAAGGCAAAGATAAAGTTTTCCTTCAGTGTTCTCCTATCTTGAGCAAAAGCAGCATGAAGATAAGAATTTCTGTGACCTGTCCATTCATCAATACAGACAAAGGAACCTACTGCCTCTCCCTTCCCCACTTCGCTGGTCGCAACTTCTCTTTTGCCAAGGGACTCACCCACAAAATAGATGTTGGTAAGCGCAAGCTCTTTGTCTTTGCTTCGTCCTTACATGGAGCAATTGAAAGGCAAAACAACAGCTCTGTTAAGGCACAGGACGCAACCAAGATTACCTTGAGACTACAATCAACCAAGCTTGGCGAAGTCATTGAGTGGAAACGACTATTCAACTCACAAAGGGTCAAAAATATGGCCATTGTCATTGACAATTCATTTTCCATGAAACCTCACCTAGCTAGCCTTAAAGCTGCACTGAAAGGGTGTATCGACAAGTCTTCCACAGTGAAGAGCAAAATAATAGTTGCCCGTCATGAAGCCATTTACAGTGATGTCAATCTGAGTGCATTCACTGGTGCCGGTGGTTTTGACAACAATGCTGCCCTTCAAGCAGCTATTGATTGGGCCTCCTCAAAGAAAAAGAGTGCAATCATATGGCTCCACGGAGCTCAACCTCTGCCAACAAAAGTCAAAGGTAGTGGTGCAACTATCTATGGTATCAACCTAACTGGTGGTGTAGATGCCATTTCCTTTGAACTCCATAAAGTAGGTACTTTTGAGGAAGTACCATTGCTGGCAACACCAGGAGAAACATTAAAGAGACTCTTTCTGCATTTGTCTGGAAAAGCCCCCATTCACATAATGAAACCACTACCGATGGCTGCTCTGAGAAAGAGCGAGAAAAAACAAGGCATGCTGTGCCTCTCTGCAAAAGAAGAAGTCGAAAAGCTACTAACTTCTGATGATCCACTTGCTTACAAAAGGGCAGTGGAGATTGGAGCCAAATACAGAATTGTGACTAGAGCCAGTGGTGCAGTGGTTTTAGAGACTGACCAACAGTACAAAGAAACGGGCTTGAAACCCAATACTCCAGGTGAACCTGACATTCCAGGCGTTCCCGAGTCAGAAACGTGGTTATTACTATTGATCACTCTATGTATAATGACTGCATCACTCATTAAAAAGAGTCATAGAGGGGAACAATGGACAAACTAATGGGCGCTATTGCGCTTCTGTGTTTTGGTCTTTTTGGCAGTGCTGTACTGCTTTATGGTGTCACTGACCTTCAAGAGAAAAGGTCTTTTCTCAAGACAGCCAAAACTGGCAAAGGTGTTGTGAAAACAGTAGGTGAACGAACGGTAGTCACCGGTAGTGGTAACAGTCGCTCTAGCTCGAATGTTCAATATGCCAAGGTAGAGTATCAGACAGACTCCGGCAAAACCGTTCTTTTTGAGCAGCTCTTTGGACTCATTGAGGGCTGTCCAGAAGAGGGTGCTGAAGTTCCTATTGCTTACCAGGAAACAGACCCGTCCAAAGCCAAAATTATCTCTTTTGCCTCTTTGTGGGCTGGTGACGCTCTCATCATTGTGATGGGACTCATTTTCATCAGCATTGGTGTAATCTCTTACAAGCTGCTCACTTCTTGAGTTCGTCTAGCCTATTCAGGTGTTTTTCCAGTTTGTTCAAAGACTCAGTAGCTCTCTTGAGAGAACGCTGAAAGGCTTTATCCTGTAAGACTTCCATTACGTTACGCAGCTCCACTATTGCTGCGCGCATTTCTTTACGCACCTCATCATTGAAATAATCTTGCGACTTTTCGTCAGTGGGTTCTGGCATTTCTATCTCAGGCTTTGTTTCTGCCATGAGCTGGCTAGATTTGGGCAGAAGAGTTGTTATCTCTCCTATGCTCTTCATAGTGAATGGCACATATGTTTCTTTTGGTAGAGGTAGGGAAGGTTCAACGCCTTTTTTCACCCATTCCCGGATGTAAAAAGTAGCTTCAGTCTCCGTTTTGCGATTGTACACGACCAATTTTTGGGGCAAATGGGTTTCTAGATCGTAATAAAAATCAATGTCTTCCCTTCCTCTTTTACTTCGCACGGTGATTTCTCCTGGCGACGGAAAGGTTAGATTGGCCTTGGATGTTATGTTTCGCAGTACATCAAGGCCTTTGCCTTTCATGGCTTGCAAACGCATATCTGTAGTGTTGACCATAGCGGCCACCATTTGCTGACTTCGCGCGGCTTTTTTATCACCTGAATCCACGTAATAGGAGAGATTTTTACCCTCAGGTCCAGCCAAATGGAGATATATCATCTGACCTTGCAGGACTAGTGAGATGGAAAAACCACCCAATGGTGTCTCTGCAGTGAGTTCTGCTTCTCTGAAACGATTGTTGTCAGAGAGGCCATTAGTTGCGATGAAGAGGGTGGCAGTACGGGGAAAGTTGGGTCGCCTCTCTACACCCTCTCCTTTGAAATCGATGTCCATGCTCACAGAGAATGTAGTCAATGTTGACATTGCTTGAGCTATGGATAACAACTCTTCATTAAAGTCATGCTCTGCAAATCCATGGCTTGGTAAGGAAAGGATGAGAAATAGAGAAACTAATGCCACTAAGCTCTTCATCTTGAACCTCACTCAGTTTATTTGCGTTTTCGTCTGGCTTTACGACGATTTCTTGTGTCTTTTTCCAAGGGGACTTTTGGAGCAACTACAGTCACTTTGATTTCAGCCACTGCTCTTCCAGAAGCAACTTTGATCACATATTCGCCAGCTTTTTTGGGCGCTTTGAAGGTGCCGTTACGATTTACTTTTCCACCACTGGCCATCCAAACCATGCCTGGAGGAGTAACTGCTAGACCTTCATAATCTTTACCTATGGCTGTAAAACGCACACTTGTGCCAGCAAGCATCTTCACTTTGCTTGGATAAGCGTGAAGAGTCAGTTTTCGAGCAGCAAATACTGAAGAAGAACCGAGAAAGAGGGCAAAGAGCAAACCAACAAGAATCATTCGTTTCATCAAAGAAACTCCTCTCACTCCAAGAGTGATTGATTAGCGTGCACCAGCATTGAACAAGTCAGCATACTTCTTTTCATGATACTGCTGTTTCTTAGTATTGCCACGTCCTTGATAGATACGGGCCAATGTCTGATGTGCCTGTAAAAGGTCTTGTTTGTAGTGAAGTGACTTGCGCAATATGTCTAGCGCTTTGTCTGCATGCTTTTGCCGATAGAGGCGGCGGCCTACCTCACATAAATCTGCTCCAACTCTCTCGAGTTCGCCTTTGGGTAGCTTGGAGAGATGAAGCCGCTCGTTCATTTGAATGAACTCGAATGCCCTTGCTGGTTCCAACAAACGCATGGTTTGCCCAAAATAGGAAGCAGCCAGACGGTACTTCTTCATCTTCATATAAACTTTGCCCAGCTGAAAACAGGTATCTGAGCGGTTGGAGTCAAAACGATAGGAGGCTTGGAGGAGTTTGTTGGCCAAAGTGAGATCGCCTGTTTCGAATTTCTTCACACCTTCGGCATAAAGGCGAGCTGCCACTTCAATTTTGCGGTCATCGGCCAGAGCCTTTTTCCTATCCTCTTCACCCAACAGTCTGACTGCCTCGTCATATTTGCCTTGCATTAGCAGCAATTTCGCCTCGGCAATTGGATCGCTAGGAATGACCTCTTCATCACCAAATAAAGAGAAGTTCACTGAAGGTGAAATCCTATCGAGATTGCCATCTTGCACATAAATGGCACCAACGATGGCGGCACCAACCAAACAGGTGGCAATGGCTGCCTTGGTAATGGGTCCCATTCCTTGGCTAACCTCAACTTGCCTCGTCTCCATCTTTAGTTCTATGCCGAGGTCTTCGCCTTTGGTCAGCTTGTCGAGATTCTGCAACATCTCATCAACAGTTTGGTACCTGTCTACACGCTCTTTTTCCATGGCTTTTAGGACAAAGAGGTCCTGCTGTCGTGTCAGGGCTTGATTGTAACAGCTTGGTAGAATGGGGGCCGAATTGACGTGGCGGTAACCAATGGCTACGGGATCATCACCATCAAAAGGCACTTTGCCACAGAGCAGCTCATAAAAGAGCACCCCGGCTGAGTAAATGTCTGAACGAACGTCTATGTCAGCTTCACCACGAACTTGCTCAGGGGACATGTAAAGAGGAGTCCCCAAAGCCAAACCTGTCTTGGTCAGTTTGGTGCCCTCCAAAGGTTTGGCAATACCAAAATCTGTGAGCAAGGGTGTACCCGATTTGTCTACGAGCACATTTTCTGGTTTGATGTCGCGATGAACGACCTTCTTGCTATGAGCAAATTTCAGTGCCTCTAGGACACCTTTCATTGCAAAAGCTGCTTCGTTAAAGGGAAATGACCCTCTTGTTCGCTCGACAGCAAACAAGGAAGCACCTTCCACATAATCCATAACGAGGAAAAAGAGACCATCTTTTTCCTGTATGGAATGAACACGGACGATATTGGGATGACGCAACTTGGCAGCAATTTTGGCTTCTCGCGCAATTCGTTTGCGGAAGTTGGGTTCTGCATCGAGGGAGGGTCGCATTATCTTGATGGCGACGACATTGCCCGTCTTGACGTGTTCGGCCTTAAAAACGACGGCCATTCCGCCACGACCAATCCGCTCGTGGATTTTGTATGTCCCGAGCGTACGACCTTCAAAACCTTCGAGTTCGGCCGCTGGCAAGTGGCCCCTCTTCCCCCAGACGACTAGTTTTTGTCTTCTTCGTCGTCAGTGCTGTCAGCGTTTTCGTTCTCATCCTCTGCAGCTTCAGAGCTTGTTTCCTCTTTTACGTCCTCTTTCTCCTCAGCCGCTTCTCCGGCTACTTCGTCAGAACGCAAAGGTGGATCAATCTTTTCACCACGAAGGAGTTTGTCGATGTCATCACCGTCAATGACTTCGTACTCTAACAGTGTCTCGGCTACTAATTCGAGCTTTTCATAGTTGTCTTTTAATAGCTTTCTCGTTCGTTCGATACAGCCATTGACTATATTCCTGACCTCTTGGTCAATCTCGCGGGCAGTCTCTTCGGAATAGTTGCGATCACGGGCAAGATCTCTGCCCAAAAAGACCAAGCCATGTTCTTCGCCATAACTCACAGGCCCGAGTTTTTCGCTCATGCCAAATTCACAGACCATTTGATGGGCCAATTTGGTGGCACGTTCAATATCATTGGCAGCGCCTGAGCTAATGTCATCAAACCTGAGCTCTTCAGCGACTCGACCTGCCAACAAACCGCAGATTGTGTCTTTGATATACCCAGACTCACGAATGAAAAGTTTGTCCTCTTCAGGCAAGAATGAGGTAACACCCAAAGCCCGGCCACGAGGAATGATAGATACCTTGTGGACGGAGTCCAAACCTTCGATGAGTTTTGGAATCATTGCATGGCCAGCCTCGTGATAAGCAGTTCTAATCTTGACAGGCTCAGTCAATAGACGACTTCGTCGTTCTGGCCCCATAATGATCTTGTCACGAGCATTTTCAAAGTCATCGAGGACGACCTGTTTTCGATTGCCCCTTGCTGCCAAGAGCGCTGCTTCATTGACCATGTTGGCAATGTCAGCACCAGAGAAGCCCGGAGTTGCTTTGGCCAGCTTCTTCAAATCCACACCTTCAGCAACGGGAATTGTTTGGATGTGTACATTGAAGATACCTTCGCGGCCTCGCACATCAGGTAAATCGACGATAATCTGTCTGTCGAAACGACCAGGTCGCATCAAAGCTGGATCGAGTACGTCAGGTCGGTTTGTGGCAGCAATCATGATGACGCCTTCGTTGGGATCAAAACCGTCCATCTCGACGAGAAGTTGGTTCAATGTCTGTTCACGTTCATCATGCCCACCACCGAGTCCTGCGCCTCGTTGACGGCCAACGGCATCAATCTCATCGATGAAGAGAAGACAAGGAGCATGTTTTTTACCTTGTTCAAAGAGATCTCTAACACGCGAAGCACCGACACCCACAAACATTTCAACAAAGTCAGAACCGGAGATGTGCAAGAAAGGAACGTTGGCCTCACCAGCAACAGCACGTGCCAAGAGGGTTTTTCCTGTACCTGGAGGGCCCATCAAGAGGACACCGCGTGGGATACGAGCACCAATGTCCTGGAACTTTTTGGGATGTTTGAGGAACTCGATGATCTCTTCGAGATCTGACTTGGCTTCATCACATCCTGCAACATCATCGAAGGTCGTTTTCGTCTTACTCGTGTCGAGGAATCGAGCTCGGCTTTTGCCGAATGACAGAGCCTTGGCTCCTCCTCCTTGCATTTTCTGGAGGAAATAGAACCACAAGATGATGATGAATACAAATGGCCAAACATTCCACAACATCGCTAGCACCCAGTTGGTACCGACTTTGGGCTTAACTTTGATGCGAATACGTTTGAGGTGTTTTTTAGCGGGATCCGTTGGATCGATGATATCAATCTTTTTTGCGCGGAATTGATTGATGGAACTCACGTCAATGATGGACTGAGCCTTGAACTTAGTCTCATGATCCTTAATTGTCTTGTATTCGAGCATTTGTTCACCAACAGTGATCTCAAAGACTTCACCCTTAGTGAATGCTTCATAGAAGACAGAATAGGGAACTATCTTCTCCTTGGAAGGACCAATGGCGTTAGTAAAGATGGCAAAGATGATGATTAAGATGAGTACGTATAACGTATAATTCTTGGCGCGGCTGGCCACTTAGTTGCTCCTGTAAAATCATTAGATCCATATAAGTAGAAAAGCAGCAAAAAACGGGCCTCATTTTATCACGGTGTTCTGTTCCTTTCAACCAGCTTGCCCAGGTGCAATGGCTGTGATATGGTTCCCAGACCTCGAAAGACCGCTTAAGCCTTTCGCACGAAAAGGAGCAGCCCTAATGAAGACTCCGTCTACTGCTGTCTACATCGTGCTTGCATTGGTGATTGTGGGGGGACTGGTCCATCTAGGTGCCGAACCTCTCGTGCCACCATTGTTAGCAATATTTCTTGCCCTCGTAACTAAACAAGTACTTTTTTCTCTACTAATTGGTGTTCTCCTTGGCTCTGCCCTGCACCACAATTCTTTAATCATTGGTGGAGCTCGAGTATTCGACACATACATAGTCGATGCTTTGACCAAACGTTCCCACGCCTCCATCATTCTCTTCTCAATGGCTCTGGCTGGAATGGTGGGCGTCATATCCCGCTCTGGTGGAACAAGGGGCATTGTCCAAGCTCTAGTCAAATATGCCAAAGGCCCCCGCAGTGGTCAGATTGCAACATGGTTCATGGGACTTTTCATCTTCTTTGATGATTATGCAAATACCCTCGTCGTTGGTAACACGATGAGACCTCTGACGGACAAGCTGCGGATTTCGCGTGAAAAGCTTTCTTATCTCGTTGATTCCACATCAGCACCAGTAGCCAGTCTTGCCCTCATCTCCACTTGGATTGGTTATGAGATCTCTTTGATTACAGATTCCTTTGCCAAGTGCGGCATTACGAAGTGGACTGGGTATGCAGCTTTCCTCGAATCCATCCCCTATCGTTTTTACTGCATCCTTACGATAGTCATGGTTTTTCTCGTGGCCTACCTCGTTCGCGACTTTGGCCCTATGGCTGAGGCAGAAAAGAGATGTCGCCGTACTGGCCAAGCTCTGGCCGTTGGTGCTCATCCACTTTCTAGCTTCACCTCCGATGAGGTGGAACCACCTGTAGGCACTCCTTTGCGCTGGTACAACGCAGTGGTCCCAATAGCCACCCTCATCTGCATGACAATGTATGGCCTTTACTGGACTGGCTCTAATGGAGTTTTGGAAGATGCGAAAAAGAAATTGCGTATCAAATACCGCCAAGATTTCATTCAGGCGGAAAAAGTCAAGCTCAACCGAAGTCTTGAAGCTCCCGAATTTGCCGCCATTGAACAACAACTCAAAAGCCTCGACGGCTCCATAGATGAGAGAGCAAGAAAGATTGTTGCCTCAGCACCGATGAGGAATATCATAGCCAAGGCCGATTCCTCGAAAGTACTGCTTTGGTCCGCATTCACATGTTCCCTTCTCGCAATTTTCCTGCCTTTTTTACAGGGAATTGGTGGAGGATTGGAAAAACTCTTCGATGCTTGGGTCGCTGGCGCCAAATCAATGGTTTTGGCTACCATGATCCTTATCCTTGCTTGGTCACTAGGAGCCATTTGTGAGCATTTGCACACAGCTGATTTCATCGTCTCTTATGCAAAAAACGTGGTCTCGCCTTGGGTGCTGCCTGGTCTGACTTTCATCATCTCGGCTGCCATGGCTTTTGCCACAGGCACCTCTTGGGGAACCATGTCCATCGTTTTGCCTCTGGCTATTCCTTTGGCTCATAAACTGGGACTAGACCAGAAGTTGGCCCTCGATGTGTACCAATCAGTTCTTTTTGGCACTATAGGCGCCGTCCTCTCTGGTGCTTGTTTTGGTGATCATTGCTCACCCATCTCTGACACGACCATCATGAGTTCTATGGCATCAGGTTGTGACCACGTAGACCACGTGCGAACGCAGCTTCCCTATGCATTAGTTGCCGCTAGTGGTGCCATATTCCTTTGTTACCTACCCTCAGGTTTTGGCTTTTCTCCTTATGTCACAATTCCTCTAGGAATTGCAGGAGTGGCTGCTTTCATCTATTTCGTTGGAGAACCAACTGATGATGAGACCTTAGGAACTAAACCAGCTGAGTAAGCAGGCAGGCTCTTCGCATTCTTCTTTTTGCTACCGATAGCAATGATGAAGGAGGGTGCACAAATGTCCGAGCGATTGCCAAATCTTTATCCTATCGGTGATAGACCGCGGAAAAAGCCCACATTGGAAGTATTACAGGCTTACCGCGACAACAAACGTCGCCTACTCCTCGAATTGGCCAAAGAACCCAAAGACCGCTGGGTGAGGAACAATATTCGAGCCTATCAGCACATTATTCGCTGGTTGGAAGAAGAGTACGAACTATAAACCCAAAGCCATTGCCGTTCGCTTTTTGTTCGTATATAATTCGAATAGAAAGGGCGGTGTTTATGGCTGTGTGGAAGACCATTTGGGCTACAAAACTCGTAGGCTGGGTCCATAACGGTGTGTTTGCTCCCACTCCGGGTTCTCGACCAGGTCGAAATTGGCAAGAAGCACGTGCTGTTCGCATCATGGGTTGGGTAGAAAACATGACTTTCATCCCC
Source organism: uncultured bacterium (assembly GCA_964643655.1). GTDB lineage: Bacteria > Muiribacteriota > UBA6191 > CAZXTJ01 > CAZXTJ01 > CAZXTJ01. Next base: position 3,230 of record CAZXTJ010000104.1, on the reverse strand, counting down.
TTCCCAAATCTTTGTCCTCGCTGTGGCCAAACAACAATAGCCCTTACCCAAGAAAAATACCGTGACAAAGATAAACGTTATTTGGAACGGCAAGACTGGCATTGCACGAAATGTGATCATCGTTGGATTCTTGGGCCAGGACGACAATGGGCCTAACCTGTGGTATCATCCGCCCTGATACGATTGGACTTTATGCTCCCCAAGGAGGAAGCAGTGGGTCGCACAGGCAAAAAGGCAACTGCAGATAGACCTGCCATAGAGGCATTTGCTCTGTTTCTAGAGCAAGCAGGCTTGAGCAAACGGACCATAGCTTTTTATTTGCGTGACATCGAACGTTTTTTCGATTGGTTACGTGAACACAAAGAAAGAGCCTGGCGCTGGCAAGACGTTACAGAATTAGCTCTAGAAGAGTTCCGAGCCAATTTGTCCAAAGAGCAATCTCTTTCTCAGTCAACAGTCAACAGAGCCCTCCATGCCTTACGTAAGTTCTGTGCTTGGGCGAACAAACGTGGACTGCTGCAGGAAGACCCTTCCCTTACCATCATTACTCCTCGCCCCCCCGAGAAAGAGACACTACCTCCTCTTTCCAAAGACGAGATAGACAAACTGCTCGATGCAGCAAGTCTATCGCGCCATGGTTTGGGCAAAAGAAATTATGCTCTCATGTTATTGGCTTTCGAAACGGGCCTCCGTGGTGATGAGTTAGTCGCTCTCTCCCTTGGTGATTTGCGACTGACCAATCGTTCAGGAACTTTGCGAGTTCCTGTTCTGGACAGCCCTGCTCTTTCCCTGCAACTGAAAGCACCCTTGAGAAGGGCACTGAGCCGTTATTTGGCAACAAGATTGGATCAGGAACCAGAGGCTCCTCTTTTCACTAGCAAGAGAGGAACGAGATTGTCTCACCGCGCTCTGCAAACTGTCATACGCGAGATTGCACGACGAGCCAAGATGGGTGATGTGACTCCACATCGAATACGTCATACTTTCGCAGCTCAGTTTTTGGCGGAAAATCCAGACAAGATGTGGGATTTGGCTGATCGGATGGGACTCGTATCTTTGCAGCCCCTCTTCCGCCATCTAGATAAAAATAAATAATTAGGGCCTCATGGCTGCTTTCAAAGAGACTCTATAGACCTCACTCGTATCTGCATAATCAAAACTCTCGGCTTTCTTCCGCAAAGCCAGATTTTGTGCTCGTTTGCCATCGCCATCTACAGATAAACGCAACCACCAAAGGTAATAAAACCAGCGGTGAGCTTCTGAGAGCTCTGCTTCTTTGATGGAAGAGAGAAGCTTCCGGGCTATGCCAGATTGTCTTCTGGCGTAGTGGTGAATGCGTGCCTTGTGAATTTTCAGAAAATGAGCAAAAGTCTTTGGTAACAGCTTTTCAGGCACTAAATCAACTAGGGGAACCATATCCAAACCAAAAAAGCAGACTACAGGTGCTTTACCTTCCAAAGTGAAACCAGCGTCACCTTTGCGTAGACCTTCAGCTGAAACACAGTCTAGAAATTCAACCAGCTCTGACAGCAGGAGGGCCAGGTTGAACCAGCTCATTACGTTTTCTTCCACAATCTTTCCATCTTTGGACCAAGCTCTCATCAGAGCAAGAGTAGCTTCAGCAATCCGCACCTCTGTGCCAAAAACCTCTTTGGAAACGGTCCTGGTACGGAATGAGTTGACGAACAATTCTCGGTCAAAAAAGGCCAGCCTTTCGAGGGGCACATTCTTACGCAGCTTGGGTAATCCTTTTGTGTAGTCAAAAAACTGTTTCTCTGGCAGATAACACAGTGTGGAGACAACAAAGAGTCGCTCCTCCTCGGACACCGGTTCGGTGAGCCAATCAGCCATTGAGGTAACAAGCCCTCTGTGACTCCAAAGCCCTCCAGTCCAAAGGATGGGCAAGAATCTCGGTAACCAAGGAAGCCCCATTTTTTTGACACGCCAGAGGCTCAACACACCTTCCATGGCATCCCTTTGCTGTTTTTTCAGCTCTTTCGTTACCTCATTGGGCATTGCCAGGAATAAAAGGGTGCCAACAGCTTCGTCTGAGAATCCAGTAGGGATCAGGTTTTCATCAAACCACGAGAACTTTTTCGCTTCGGCTCCCCATTTGGCAAACATCTCCTTAGTGATCTGCCCCTTGGGGACAACACCCAGTTTCGCTGCAGTAATGGCATAGATGGCCCCTTTGACGAGAGCTCTTCTTTCTGGAAGTTTGCAGCTCTTCAACAATTGGAGACACTCATTGATAGCTGTTAGCGAAAACTCATCATCGCAATGGAGAGTGTTGTGCAAAGTTATCTGCAGGAGTGTGTTGACCGTTCCTGGAAAAGCAAAAGCTCGAGAGAAGAGCGGTGAGATATGCTTTTTGGCCAGTTTGTCGCTCTTGTTCAGGAGAGATGACTCATATAGTTGCCAATGATAAAAGTGCTCGACTGGCAAAACGTTATGATCTGACAAACGATGTGTCAGCTGCAGCCTCATGGACTTCTCATAAAACTCAGCTGGTGATAAAGGCGACTCCCCTTTTCGTAACTCTTCACAGCCATAGGCTCTGAGCCAACCGAGGCGAGCTCCATGACGTAACTGTGCATTTGAATCGCGCAACCTGAGCAATCTCTCGTAAAAACTCATCAACCGGTCAGACAATGAAAGTGGGAAGGGCACCTTACTGAGATGTTGGAAAGCCATCGGAGCGAAGAGAGACATTTGGGGAAACTCTTTCAACCTCTTGATTTCTTTCAACAATGTTAACCAAGGAAGTTCACTCGTCTGCCAATTGGAAGATTGAGAAGTCACCAAAGCACACCAAGGGACTAACATCCTAACGGCATCGCTTCTATAAGAAGAAAAGTTGGTCTTGCCATGAACTGGAGAATGCTCTTTCAAGCTTTTGACGCCATTCAGCGCTTCTCTGGCCGCCTTCAGAAACTGCCCTGCAGTCAGTTGCATATCTTTTTGCACAGATACGAGAAAACGAAGCTTTAAGACCACTTTGCGCCTGAGAGGAAGCCCTTGAAGATACTCCTCTAAGTAGCCTCGCAATTGAGATGACAATTTCTTGGCTCTTTTGCCGTGGCACGCCAGATAAAGCAAGTGGTCATAATCCTCTGCTGCGGCTTCATCAGCCAGCTTTATGGCGTTGGTGACCATCTCCAAGAGAGTCAGGGGTTTGCCCACTATGCCAAAACGAGCTCCTTTTAGAATTGGCTCCAGCTCTTGCAAAG
>CAZXTJ010000103.1:0-16731 GCA_964643655.1 uncultured bacterium | reverse complement strand
TCTCTGGTGCAGCCCTATATATTGCTCGTTCAATCTCCAATCCCATCAATGGTGTCATCGAAGGTATGACTGCTGGTTCGGAGCAAGTTACTGCAGCAGCTGCGCAAGTATCTGAATCCAGTCAGCATATGGCTGAAGGAGCTAGTGAACAGGCTTCTTCCCTTGAGGAGATTTCATCCTCCTTGGAAGAGATGACATCTATGACTAGACAAAATGCAGACAATGCAGGTCAAGCTAGTTCTATGGCAGATGAAGCAAAAGCTTCTGCCACACAAGGCCGTCAAGCAATGGCTCGTATGGGTGAGGCAATTCAGAAGATCAAACAGTCCTCTGATGAAACAGCCAAGATTGTTAAAACAATTGATGAGATTGCCTTCCAAACGAACTTGTTAGCACTCAACGCAGCTGTTGAGGCGGCACGTGCAGGAGAAGCAGGTAAAGGTTTTGCCGTTGTTGCCGAAGAAGTGCGAAACCTAGCTCAAAGAAGTGCCGAAGCGGCCAAAAACACTGCAGATCTAATCGAAGGTTCACAGAAAAATAGTGAAGCAGGTGTTCACGCAGCTGATGAAGTCGGTCAGCTACTGAGCAATATTGCAGAGGGTGTTGAGAAGGTTTCTCAGGTTATCAGTGAGGTCAATCACGCTAGCCAAGAGCAAGCCCAAGGTATTGACCAGGTGAATAGAGCAGTTGCTCAGTTGGATACAGTAACTCAATCCAATGCCTCCAATGCCGAAGAGTCTGCTTCAGCTTCTGAGGAGCTTTCAGCTCAAGCCAGAGAACTCAACGGTATGGTCGATATTCTCAAAGCACTCGTTCGTGGTGGTGAAGGAGCAGAAGGTGCCGTAGTTACCCGTGAACAAACTCCACAGCAAAGAGCCAACCAGAGTATGCATTTTGGCCTAGCTAAACCTCTTGCCCATGAAGCACCACACACAGCAATGAGCCACAAGGCAAAACCAAGAGAGAGTACGACAATGCCTGTTCCTATGTCCAAAGCAGCTACAGCCATCATTCCTCTATCTGAAGACGAGCTGGCTGATTTCTAAAGATCTTTAACCTCGCACCAAGCGGCCGATGTCTCATCGGTCGCTTCTTTTTTTCCTGGTATTTTTCTGAAAATTCCTTAGAATACTGGTTTCTAGTAGGAATTTGGCTATGGCAGGTGAGGATATGGAACGTTACGATTTTTCAGCTATCGAAAAGAAATGGCAAGCGTCCTGGGAAGACAAGGATGTCTATAAAACCCACGATGATTATGACAAACCCAAGTTTTTTGGACTCATCGAGTTCCCCTATCCATCGGGTGCAGGACTTCACGTGGGCCATCCACGAAGTTACACAGCCATGGATGTCATCTGCCGCAAAAAACGAATGGAAGGATTTAACGTTCTCTTTCCAATCGGTTTTGACTCCTTTGGTTTGCCCACTGAAAACTATGCCGTAAAAACGGGCATTCACCCACAAAAGGTGACGGAAGACAATATTGCCAACTTCACTCGTCAGCTGAAAATGTTGGGTTTCTCCTTTGACTGGGATAGAGCTGTAACCACCTCTGAGGCCGATTATTACAAGTGGACTCAGTACATTTTCCTTCGTCTCTTTGAGGCAGGACTCGCTTATCAGGACGAGATCCCCGTGAACTGGTGCCCTGCTCTGGGAACCATTCTGGCCAACGAAGAGGTCATCGATGGTAAGAGCGAAGTGGGTGGACACCCTGTTTACCGCAAACCCATGCGCCAGTGGTTGCTCAAAATCACTGAATACGCTCAGCGATTAATCGACGATTTGGGCACTGTTGATTTCCTCGAAAAGATCAAAGCTCAGCAAATCAACTGGATTGGTCGCAGCGAAGGTGCAGAAATGCACTTCAAGATCAAAGATTCAGACGAAACCATCTTGGTTTATACGACACGACCAGACACGGTTTTTGGTGCAACTTATATGGTTTTGTCTCCTGAACATTCCCTCCTTGCTAAATTCAAAGACAAAATCGAAAACTGGGATGAAGTAGAAAAATACCAAGATGAAGCTGCCAGAAAATCAGATCTAGAAAGAACAGAGCTGGCCAAAGAGAAGACTGGTGTTCTTCTGAAGGGTATGTCTGCAATCAATCCAGCTACTAAAGAAGAGATTCCTGTCTTCATCGCCGATTACGTTCTCATCAGTTATGGAACTGGTGCCATTATGGCCGTTCCTGGTCACGATCAAAGGGATTGGGAATTTGCCAAAGCTTTTGACTTGCCCATCATCGAAGTCATTGCTGGTGGCGACATTGAGAAAGAAGCCTTTACCTCTACTGAGACTGGCAAAATGGTCAATTCTGGTTTCCTCAATGGTATGGAAGTCAAAGACGCCATCGCCAAGACCTGTAGCTGGTTGGAAGAAGAGGGCTTGGGCGAGAGTAAGGTCAATTATAAGTTGCGTGACTGGGTATTCTCTCGCCAGCGATATTGGGGAGAACCTATGCCAATTTATTACGCAGTAGACGCTGCAGAAGGCGTGGATCCCAACACTTTCGATCCCAAAAAAGACGAACACACTGTTCGTTACAAAGAACCTATTGCACTATCTCTCGAAGATCTGCCTTTGGTTCTCCCTGAAACTGACGACTACAAACCTACTGAAGATGGTGAACCACCTTTGGCTCGCTGTCTCGACTGGGTCTATTTTCAGAAAGACGGTCAGTGGTTCGCCCGAGAGACCAATACAATGCCTCAATGGGCAGGCTCTTCTTGGTATTTCCTCCGTTATATCGATCCTCACAATGAGGACGAACTAGCAGCCAAAAAGAAACTGGAATATTGGATGCCCGTCGATTGGTACAACGGTGGTATGGAGCATACTACCTTGCACTTGCTCTACTCTCGTTTCTGGCACAAATTCCTCTATGATGAGAAATTGGTCAACACTTCAGAGCCTTATGCCCGCCGTACTTCCCACGGTATGGTTCTCGGTGAGGACAATACGAAGATGTCCAAATCTCGTGGAAACGTCGTGAATCCTGACGAGGTAGTTGAAAAGTATGGTGCCGATACTCTTAGAGGTTTCGAAATGTTCATGGGTGCCTTCGACCAGACCACACCTTGGTCCAATCGCGGAGTCAATGGTGTTCACAAGTTCCTCATTCGTGTGTGGAATTTGCAGGAAAAAGTCAAAGCAGACGTTGAAGTGACAAAAGAGGACGAGTTTTTCTTGCACCGAGCCATCAAACATGTGGGAGAACGTATTGAGTCCATGAAATTCAATACAGCCATTGCTGAATTGATGACCTATGTCAATTACGTCAATGGCAAAGATGCTGTCAACAAAGAGCATTTCGAGACATTCCTCAAGTTACTTTCGCCATTTACACCCCATATTGCATGCGAATTATGGAGTGCTTTGGGCAACAATGATGAATTGACGACCTCTCCTTGGCCAAAATGGGATCCCAAAAAGGTCGTTGCCGACACCTTTACATTGGCTGTACAGATCATGGGCAAACTCCGTGACACACTGGAAATCGAAGTAGATGCCACGAAAGAAGAGATAGCTGAACAGGTCAAGGCTTCTCCCAAGGTGCAAAAGTACATCGAGGGCAAAGAAATAGTGAAAGAAATATACGTACCCAAGAAAATCTACAATATCGTCATAAAGCGCTAATTATAATAGAAGAAGACAAAAGACCAGTCCTCTCGTTGGGCTGGTCTTTTAACATTTTTTTACAAATTGAAACAAGATGGTCACAAAGCCCGTAGTAAATCATGAAGCAGACGAAAAGTCTGTCTATGTGCATGTTACGTGAATTTTGATAGACGGCATACGCCGGTAAACAAGGAGGAAGCGCATGAAACGGTTCGCCGGGGCGCTTTTCGCGGGACTTCTAACACTGATTATGGTCGTGCCACTTTGGGCTAACGGCCTCGGATGGGATGATTTGGCTGGTCCTAGAGTAACGGGACCTGCGCCATCTCAGTATGATCCTGCTGAGTTCCATCAGATTATGCGCAAAGAACAGCGCTTGTTCACTGATCCTCAGTTCCATCAGCGTCCCTTGCGCCAGTACCAGCGCAACTATCCACGACATTTCCGTGTTGTTGATAGTTGGTTCGATGTCTTCTGGGATACACCATCATTCGCAACATCCAGAACAGATGGTGCAGCACTCATCACCTTCATGTTCCGTGATATCGCTGCTTTCAGGCCTACTGGCAACCGTTCGATGTTCTCAATCACCGATTTTATGAATGTAGGTTTGAGAAGATGGCAGGGTAGTCGTCAGGCTTATCCTGTATATGGTTACTGGGCCTTGCAAGACTTCAGCGCTCGCAACAAAGATCTCGTACAGAAACATATGACCAATGTAGCGAGCTTCTCTTTCCACCAGTATTTCCACGCTTATCGTCGTAATGACCACAGCCGTGCATTTACTTTCAAGCGCATTATCCACTTCTTGGATTATTACAAGTTGCCTGTCATCTGTTTGCTGCCCAATACCAATGAGACCGTGTTGATTTACAAAGTCGTCATCCGCGACGATGGTCAAGCAGCAATGTTCTATTACCGCCCAAGTGATGACGCTTTTTATCGCCGGGCCAATGAACAGTACATGAAGAACGTCATCTTCGTTCGTATGCAGCAGGGCCAGGTCATTTTCTTCAACAATGCTCGCTACGACAATCGTTCGTATCGCTTTTATGGTGGCCTCGATGACGTAATGATCATCGACAATATGGCTCAAATTTACAGCGAAGTAGCTCCAATGCTGAGAATGAGCGGTGTTATCGCTGATATCTCTGGCAAAGGTGATCCTATTCGTGGCGGCATGGCTCTTGGAACAATGATCGGCACACTATTCAGTCCAGTCAGTGGTGACCAGAAGTTTGGCACCATAGCCAATGTGTTGATGGGTAACACCCCATATTCAATGACACCTTCCCAAGTGAACAACATTCCTCCACCAACTTCTCAGACACTGCAGTGGCCACAAGAATATCCTCTTGGTGTGAAACCAAGTTACATTCCCCAAGGTCAAACAGGTGTCAATCATGGCCAATGGGAACAGCAATATAGCCAAGTTGATACTTATACTCCTGGTCAGTATGGTCAAGACATACTCTTCCCCAAAGGTAACTATCCCGTACCAGGCAGTCCCAACTATCCTGGTGGCCAGCTGCCTCCTTGGGTAATGCAGGAAAAACCAGGAACATTCAATCTGAGTGCATTCTTCCGCTTCCCCTGGTCCAACAGCCAAGGCGGAAGTTACCACGATCCTCGTATTGGTCAGAACAGAGACCATGCATTGCCACCAGAAAGATTTTATCCTGACAAACCAGGTCAGTACATTCCCGTAAATCCAGGGCAGCAGGGTCCCTTCAAACCACCCGTATGCTTGCCTACTCCACCGGTAATGCCACCATACATTCCCAAACCACCGGTGATTTATCCACCAAGGCCAACGTTGCCCATTCCACCAAGGCCACCAATTGTCATTCGGCCACCAAAACCGCCGGTAATCATTCCACCGCGTCCGCCTAGGCCTCCGGTTCCACCGAAGCCGCCGAAACCACCGACGAAGCCTCCGCACTGGCCTTCGCACTGCAACCGTGAATATCCTCACCGCTCGACGAAGGGACATCTCTTCTCAGGCAAACGTGCAGGCACAGGTCCTGGCAAATTCAAACTCATCGGTGAGTGTTACGATGACGAGTATTACAACCGTTATGGTTACGATGAAGATGGTTATGATCGCGAAGGATACGATCCTTGGGGCGAAGACCGCCGCGGATATGACCGCAAGGGTTATGATCCCTGGGGTTACGACCGTCGTGGTGAAGATCCCAAAGGTCACAAATGCCACTCCAGTCGATTGAACAAAATCAGGGCATTGTATCACCGTGCACCTCTTCGGTTCAGACAGAAGTATGCCATCGGCAAACGGTCTGGCAAGGTTGTTCGTCGTCGAGACCGAAGGGTCATTTGGGAACCCCGGCATGGTAGCACTAGTTCGAACAACACTAGCAAAGGGTCAAATGTAACTACTTCGAATGGTTCAAGACCTCACGGTAATATCGACCAAAGTCGTCCCACAAAAACGAATGAGAAAGGTCATGTAATTCAGTACACACCTCCTGGAGGAAAAAGTACTGGTGCCAAAGCTCCAACAGTCACTCAGACCAAAACGACTGTCACAAAAACGACTAAAACTACAGTGACAACGAAGAGTGGCCAGAAGGTCAACGTACCTATTGCAGGTCGTAAATACCGCTCATATCATCGCAAATAGCGATAATAAAAAAACCCCGCCCTCGAGGCGGGGTTTTTTGTTTTAGGGATTAGCTGCTTTTCCAATTGAGGTAAGCACGCATAAAGGGAGTTATTTCACCATCGAGCACTTTGTCTACAGAGGAAGTCTCGTGGTTCGTGCGATGGTCTTTGACCATAGTGTAAGGCTGCATTACATAAGAGCGGATTTGGCTTCCCCAGCCGATTTCCTTCTTTTCGCCTTTTAACTTGGCCATCTCTTCTTCTTGTTTACGCAGTTTCTCTTCCACCAAACGTGCCCGTAAAACCCTCATGGCAACAGTCTTATTGGCATGTTGGCTACGTTCATTTTGACAGCTCGTTACAATCCCTGAGGGAAGGTGAGTAATTCTCACAGCAGAATCTGTCGTGTTGACGTGCTGACCACCTGCAGAAGAGGCGCGGAAAGTGTCTATGCGCAAATCATCTGGTTTGATGTCCACTTCCGTGTCGCTCTCTACCTCTGGGTAAACATCGACGGAAGTGAATGAGGTATGACGTCTCGCTGAAGCGTCAAAGGGGCTTATGCGAACGAGGCGATGAACACCTCTTTCGCCCTGCAGATAACCATAGGCATAGTCACCTTTGATTAACAGAACGACGTTTTTTACACCAGCTTGGTCACCAGCAAGAAAGTCTAGTTCTTGAACTGTAAAACCCTCTCGTTCGGCCCAACGGGTAAACATACGCAGAAGCATTGCTGCCCAGTCACAAGATTCCGTACCACCAGCGCCTGGGTGGATGGCCAGAATGCAGTTGTTGGCGTCATAGGGCCCAGTGAGGTAAGTTGCCAACTCGGCTTGTTCGAGAGTGGTAGTCAGCGATTGGAACTCTTCTTCCAAATCTTCAACGCCATCTTCCCCGCCACTTTCCTGACAGAGTTCGAGTAGGGTTTCAACGTCATCGAGACTGGTCGACAAATCGTTGACTCGCTTGAGGCTCACTTTGTTTTTGTGTAGCTCTTTGGTGAGATTGCGAGCTTTTTCTTGGTCGTTCCAAACTGATTGGTCAGCAAGCTTTTCCTCGAGCTTTTTGATTTCGGCTGATAGTTTAGCCTGGTCAAAGACACTCCTTGATTTGACCAACTTTTGTACGAATCTCATTCATCTTGGATTGAATTTCATCGAGGGGCATTTTGTGCTCCTTTCCCGTGGCGGTCTTATTTACGACCGCAGCATTTTTTGTATTTTTTGCCGCTGCCGCAGGGGCAAGGCGAGTTGCGCCCAACTTTTGCCGATTTTTTCGGCTTCTGTTTGTTCTCACCGCCACCTGCAGGTGCACCATAGCTCAATTTGCTGTCATCTCTGCGTTGTTGCTCAGGCATGATGTCCTCACCATGTCCTTCTACTTGGAGGTGGCAAAGGTAGCGCAACACAGTTTCTTTGATGTTGTGAATCATCATGTTGAACTGATCAAGAGCTTCTATCTTGTACTCTACGAGAGGATCTCGACCTGCATAACCACGAAGACCAATACCATCTTGGAGGTGGTCCATGAGACCAAGATGTTCCTTCCAATATTCGTCTACGAGTTGCAAGAGGATATATTTTTCAAAGGCGCGTAGCTCGTCTTTGTCTACGATACGTTCTTTTTCTTTGTAGTGTTCGCGGGCTTTGTCAACGAGATAAGTCTTTAGCTCATCCCTCTCCATCCGCTCTAGATTCTGTTTGTGCACCTCAATTTCGAAGGTGCCTCGAACCATGTCCGTCAAACCATCAAAATCCCAAGAATCTGCACCTAGTTCGGGATTGACGTAGGTGTCCAAATATCCATCAACGACATCTGCAAACATCTCTTCGAGCTCATCGCGCACATCGTCTTTTGTCAAGGCTTTGCGCCTTTGCTCATAGATGATTGTACGCTGTTGATTCATAACATCATCATATTTGAGCACTTGTTTACGAATTTCGAAGTGGTGAGTCTCTACACGTTTTTGCGCTTTTTCGATTGCTCGAGTTAGCATTCCGTGTTCGAGAGGTTCTCCTCGTTCCCAACCCAGGCGATCCATGAGTCCCATGATGTTTGGCCCACCAAAGAGACGCATTAAATCATCTTCCATACTAAGGAAAAACTGTGAAGCGCCTGGGTCGCCTTGACGACCAGAACGACCACGAAGCTGATTGTCTATTCGACGGCTGTCATGGCGCTCAGTACCAAGAATGTACAAACCACCGGCAGCTTTCGCTTCGTCATCCAATTTGATGTCCGTACCACGTCCAGCCATGTTCGTAGCAATGGTGACAGCACCGTGAATGCCTGCGTTGGCAACAATTTCAGCCTCTTTAGCATGGTGTTTTGCATTGAGGACCTGACAGGGAACGCCCTCTTTCTTCAGCATCTTGGCCAACATCTCAGATGTTTCGATGGCAATAGTACCAACGAGGCAGGGCTGTTTTTTGGCATGCAAACGTTTGATGTCGTCGACGATGGCTTCGAACTTTTCTTCCCTCGTTCGATAAACGACGTCTGACTTGTCGTCACGAATGATAGGTCGGTTCGTAGGTACAACTAGGACATCGAGGTTGTAGATGTCAGCAAACTCGCGGGCTTCTGTGACGGCAGTACCAGTCATTCCGGCAAGTTTGTCGTACATACGGAAGAAGTTCTGGAAGGTAATGGTAGCCAGGGTTTGGTTCTCTGACTGAATTCGTACACCTTCTTTGGCTTCCACTGCTTGGTGAATGCCATCTGAATAACGTCGTCCATGCATCAAGCGGCCTGTAAACTCATCAACGATGATAACTTCGCCACGTTCAATGATGTATTGCTTGTCGCGATGATAGAGTTCTTTGGCTTTCAAAGCGGCCGAAAGGTAATGTACTTGGCTCATGTTCTGAGGATCATAAAGATTGCCAAGTTTTGTTATCTCTTCCACACGAGCAATGCCGTCTTCAGTTATGACGACAGAATGTGCCTTTTCATCGACTGTGTAATCTTCACCTTTTTTTAGACGTTTGGCTACGTTGGCATATCTCGTGTAGAGATCTGCAGCTCTTTCAGCAGGACCAGAAATAATGAGAGGAGTTCTTGCTTCATCAACGAGGATGGAGTCCACTTCATCAACGATGGAATAGTGCAGGTCTCCGAGAACCAACTCATCGGGATGAATGGCCATATTGTCACGAAGATAGTCGAAACCGAACTCGTTGTTAGTGCCATAGGTGATGTCACAGCCATAAGCTTCACGACGTTCTTCTGCAGTGAGGCCGTGAATGATATAACCAACGGTCATGCCCAATGCTTGGTAGATTTGTCCCATCCACTCTGCATCACGTTTGGCCAGGTAATCGTTGACTGTGATGAGGTGACATCCGCGGCCAGTGAGGGCATTGAGATAAAGAGGCAAGGTAGCAGCAAGAGTTTTACCTTCACCCGTTTTCATCTCAGCGATGATACCCCTGTGAAGGGCTATACCACCAATGAGCTGCACATCATAATGTCGCTCACCCAAAATGCGTTTCGCTGCTTCGCGAACGACGGCGAAGGCTTCAGGCAAAAGATCATCGACAGTTGCCTCTTCCTCTTTCATTCGTTTACGAAAGAGTTCTGTTTGCGCGCGAAGCTCATCGTCTGACATAGCCTCGTAATGTTTTTCGAGACTATTGATTTCGTCGACGACTGTTCGCATTTCTGCGAGTTGGCGATCATTCCACGAAGGAACGATTGCCCTGAAAATTTTGGTCAGGAAATCTAACATGAACTCCGCCCCGACTTCTTTTCACGAAATGGGTGAATACGCGGGCCGGTAATCCGTCACTCTCGTTCCTCGATGATTTGGAGGATTTCTTCCTTCGACGAGGCGTCGATGAGTGCTTGGCGGAATTCTGAATGGCGAAGGAGACGAGAAAGTCTAGCCAATGCCTTCAGATAAACAGCACCAGAATTCATCGGCGCAGCTAAGAGGAAGACGAGATGAACGGGCTCATCATCGAGGGCTTCAAAATCGATACCACTCGTCGAGCGACCCAGTGCAACTGCTACCTCGGTAATGGCCGAATTCCGACTATGCGGAATGGCGATACCGCGTCCGATACCTGTAGTACAAATACTCTCACGGTCCATGACTGCTTTTAGGAAAGCATCACGATCCGTGATTTTTTCGTTATCCAACATTAGATCCACGAGCTCCTCGAGGACCTGTGACTTATTGCCATTATCTAGCTCGAGCTTAATTAAACTCGGGTGAAGAAGCTTCGTCAGTTTCATGCGTACCTCGTTCCCCCACCCCTAAAACGAAAGTTGACCCAGCAGGCGGGGAACCCACCAAGAACCCGTAGTCGAGAACCCGGGTCAACTAGCCAATTATAGCGCTGTCATCTCTCAAGTATCAACCCAAGGTGTATTGCTTTTTTCAATTTAGCAATCGACGCCTGTTCTCTTCGAGGAGGCTCCGCGCCAAACCAACATAACGAGAGTCTGGAGGAGCTACCTCGAGTAGTCTCTCCAAGTGGAATACAGCCAATTCTCGTTTCTGCACGGATTGGTAAGTTGTGCCCAATTCATAGAGAGCTCGTTCATTTCGGCCATCTATTCTAAGGACTTCGCGGTAGGCCGTTATTGCTCCACTGCGATCACCAACGAGGCGAGAGGCTTCGGCTAGACCCATATAAGCTTCAGCACAGCCACGTTCTAGTGTTGCAGCCTTGTGGAAGCTGGTTTTTGCCTGCTCTGCTCTACCTGTGAGCAGTTCTGAGCGTCCCAATCCCAGATAAGCACGTGCCATATAGGGATTGTCCTGTACTAACTCGAGGTATGTCGCTCGCATTTTTTCGTATTCTCTACTTTGTTCATAGACATTACCCAAGGCCAATTGAGCTTCTTGGTCTTTGTGGTTCAGTCTCAGCAGAGAAAGAAGGCTTTGCTCTGCGCCATTCCAAGAACGTTTGTCACACTGCACAGCTGCCAATGTGAACCAGAGATTACGTTTATCAGGCTCACGTTCCAAAGCAGCTCGTAGAAGCTTTTCAGCTTCGTGACTTCTGCCCTCGTTTCTGTACCGAGAAACAAGAGCCAAGGTCAACTTTTCTGCAGGCAATCCACGCTGAATGAGTTTCTGTAGCTCAGCAACGGCTCTGATGGTCATACCAAGATTGGTGTGACAGAGACCAGCGAGCTCAGCCATTTCCGTCTCATGTGGATAACGGGAGCGATAGAGGCGATACAAACGCAATGTTTCGCTCCAGTTTTTGGCCTCGAAGGAGAGTTCAATACGTTCTCTCATAGCCAATGAGCCTGTTTCATCTGTATTGGAGAGACGCTCCAAAAGCCTTGCAGCCCTGGCGACTTCACCTGCTTGGCGATAAGCGCTACAGAGTTTCAGTTGGTTACCTGGAGTATCACCACCGGGCATATGCACGACGGCTTCCCAAGCGGCACGAGCTTTGACGTGCATATCCAAACGACCAAAGAGTTTGGCCTGAAGGATTAATGCCTCCACATTTGATGGAGCGTTTTCCAAGACCTTCCTCACATCAGTCAAAGCTTCACGCAGGCGGTTTTGCTGTGCGTGAATATTGGCCAAACGGAGGCGTCCTTCCGTGCAGTCTGCGTGGTGTTGAGCCAACAACTTGTATGCTCTTTCAGCACCTTTGTTGTTACCAGCTTTTTCTGCAAGTTGTCCTGCAGCCAAGAGGCCTTTGCGGTCTTTTGGTGAAAGGGCCAACAATTTGCGCACTGCAAGAGCAGCTTCATCGTTTCTATCAAGACTCAGCAAGGCTGTGACGAGAGAGCGATGAATGGTCACATCTTTTCTCTTTTTCACACCTATACGCAGGTAACCAATGGCTTCGTCGTATTCTTTCTGGGCAAAGAGTATGCGGCCCAGCTGAATTTTGAGTTCGTCGTCACACTCATCATTTGAAGCAATCCAATTGCGCAAGAGGGTAATGGCTTTCTCTGGTCGTTTGGCCTGGAACTCCAGTTTTGCCAAAGCGAGCAAGTCCTCTTCGCGACCATCCACTTCGTTCAATTCTCGATAAGCTTCAATAGCCTCACTTGGTTTGCCTGTGCGATGAAGAGCTCGGGCCAAGACTCGGAGCGCTTCTTTTCGACTTGCGCCAGCTGAGATTGCTCCGTTGGCCGCTTCAATGGCTTCGAGGTGGCGTCCCAGAGAGTGTTGGATAGTCGCCAGCTTCAACCAAGCTTCACCAAAGTTGTCATCACAAGCTACGACTGTGCGGAAGTTCTCCAGAGCTTGCTCCACATTCTCTTCCAACAAGTTAATCAAACCTAGCTGGAAATGAGCTCGTGCAAAGTCTGGATGTTCAGCCAAGACTTTGTCGATTGCAGCTCGAGCAAGGGATGTCTCGTTTCGCAGATAGTGGCAACGAGCAAGAGCCAGAAGACTTTCATAGTCTGAGCTAGAGCGACCTACAGCAGCTCTCAACAGGTCTCTAGCAAGGGGGTAATCTTCCCGCTCCAGAGCCCGCTGACCAAGTTCTGCAGGCAAATTGGGCTGTTCTACACGTGTCTCTTCCAAAAGGCTCCAGGCTTCATCTTGGTGGTGGCTGGTGAAGAGTAATTCTACCAATCTAATCAAGATGTCACGGTGGCTACCTTCTGAGCGCAAGACTTCTCGTAGATAAAAACGAGCTTCTGTGACATTACCTTTGTCTTCGTGTAATGAAGCAAGAGCCAGAAGCGCAGGAACACGATCATCAGAGAGTTCTAGATAATCTTCCAAATACTCTCTAGCACCATCACTATCACCACGACGAAGTAACAAGGTGCCGAGTTTTAGTCTGCTGTCCGTGTCATTTTCGTTCAGCTGACAAACATTGCTCAGTGATTCGAGAGCGCTCAGTTCGTCACCCAACTCTTCGTAAATCCGTGCTCTGAGAGAGTGAACCTCAGCCCAGGCAGGGCGTAAAGAGACAGCTTTGTCCAAGTGTTGCAGTGCCTGCTTCAGCCGACCAGCTTCGATTTCCACTTCACCGAGGAGGCGATAAACTTTGGCGTCACCAGGACAACGTTCCAGAGCAGCCAAAAGATCCAAACGGCTTCTATCCAAACAACGGCGCTGTAATAATACTTCACCGCGCTGGCAGAACAATTCTGCTGCAGTTGGATTGGTTTTGATGGCTCGATTGAGGGCTGCTTCTGCACCGAGGAAATCTTCTTTTGCCTGGCAAACAGAAGCTTGCAGAGCAAGGGCGTCTGTGTCAAAGGGACATTCAGCCAGGGCTTCTTCGACGACTTCATCGGCACGTTCTTTATTACCCTGTTCGAGGTAACACTGGGCTTTCAACAAACGCAGTTTGGGATCTGTCGTTGGAATGAGATTGAGTTCAGGATAAAGCTCCAATGTTTCGTTGTACCGACCCAGTCGGAAGCGAACTAGAGCCAATCTCTCTCTGACAGCTTCATTGGCAGGAGCCGCCACCAATGCTTTGCGCAAATACTCTTCAGCTTCTTCATCAGCTGAGCGATCTGCCAAGGCAAAACCGCAAAGACGCAATGCGTCAGGATGGTTTTCATCGATTGCCAAGAGTTCACGACTGTAACCAAGTGCTCGACTCGTTTCACCTTCATCGAGTTCCAACTCTGCCAAAGCAGTCAAAGTGGCAATGGAAGAGTGTTCTAGTCGGTGAGCCATTTCTAGCCACTCGCGAGCTTTTTCCTTGTGTCCCAGAGTCAGGTAACTGCAACCGAGCTCCATACAATATGAAGGAGAGGAAGCAAAACTAATGGGCAGTCTGTTCAAATGGAAGAGTACACGAGTGTAAGAACCTTCACGATAATAAATGCTGCCCAAGAGGCGATGAACCTCAGGTTGATCGTCTTTGATCTTGAGGGCACGGTGAAGTTCGTCTTTGGCTTTGTCTACTGTTTCCAATTCCAGATAAAGCTCTGCTCGGAGAAGATAAATGTCATTGGCTTCAGGTTCCAGTTCTGCCACTCTGTCGGCAAAACGGAGTGCTTCACTTTCATCACCCAAAGAGCGATAAAGGTAAGCCAATTCTCTTGGTGCACGAACATCCTCTGGAGCAAGTTTCATTATGCGTACGTATTTTTGGATGGCTTGAGCAAAATGGCGTTGGTCCACATCTGCTTTTGCCAGCAATAAACCCGTCTCAACATCCAATGGATTTTCCTTGAGGTGATCGCGGAAACATTCCAAGGCCTGTGTCCTTTGTCCGTTTTTATCGTAGAGCAAGCCAATACGGCGCAGTAGACCTTCCGTCTGCGGAGCCAAGGCGTGGACGTGGAAACAAGTCTCTAAGGCTTGATGATACTGTTCTCGTTTTTCGTAGATGTCTGCTCGTAGTAACAGAGCCTCTACATTGTCAGGACGAGCATCGAGGTATCTATCGATATGGGAGAAAGCTCTCTGGAAATGTCCTCTGCCCATCTCAATGCGGGCCACGGGAAGGTGGACGAAAAACTTGGAGCTGTCTCTTTTTACGAGTTCAACATAAGAAGTGAGGGCAAGATCCCAATCAGAGGCTTCGTGAGCAACTTGTCCCAAAGCTTCCAAATACTCCAGATTGTCTGGACATTGTTCGACTAGGCGAGTGTAAGCTTTTGCCGCTTCGGAGAAAGCTCCCTCTTCTGCCAAAATCTTGGCCAAAGCTGCTTGAGCAGAGAGATCGAATGGATCATTATTGAGCACGTATTCGAATTCTTTGCGAGCAGACTGTCTGTCATTGAGACCGTGGAAGGCCCACCCTAGAGCCAAGTGGATTTCTGTGTCAGAGAATCTATGTTCGAGGACTTTCTCCAAATGCTCAATAGCTTTTCGCCACTGACGATTTGCCACGAGTGCAAGCCCCAAGCGACGACTAACTTTCCAGTTCTTTGTGTTGACGTCCAAGAGCCGCTCTAGATAAGAAATTTCTGTTTCAGTTTTACCTTCACGGTGAGCTAAATCTGCAGCTGTAGAGAGCAGTCCGCCGTGATTGGGGCGGCTTTCCAATCCACGAAGAATGTAAGAGCGAGCACCAGCTTTGTCACCTTCGTCCATGGCAATAGTAGCCAGCTCGAAGAGGGCAGGTACGGAACCCGGATCTTTGGCCAAAACAGCTTCAAAGACCTCTCTCGCTCGACTAGAGCGTTGTTCTTCTTGGTAACGTCGGCCCAGTTCCAGAGTAGGTTCTTCTTCCACTTCACGGCCAAGACGGCGAAGGATACGGGCAGCGCGTCGGCGCACATTGGCATCAGAATCTGTTGCAGCCCTCACGAGTTCTTCTGGTACTTCTTCGATTTCGAAGGATTCAAGTTGTGTGAGACATTCCATACGAACACGAGGACTCTGATCGGCCAAACGTTCGAAGAGAATCTCTCTCAACTCGTCAGCACCAGTGGCAACAAGTCCGCGAAGGGCATGGAGCCGAACCTCTGCAGATCTGTCTTCCGTCATCTGTACGAGATAAGATATTGCTCTGTCATCTTCCACACGGGCCAATGCGCGAGAAACTGCTCGACGCACACCACGATGAGAATCACGACACAACTCTTCGAAAATTTCGAAGGTTGAAGGCAATCCAGGGCGACCAAAGAGCTCAGCCAAATTGGCTCTTACGCGAGGTGATGGGTGAGAGGCCAAATGACGAAGTTTTTTGGCAGAACTCTGAGTTGGTAGGCCCAATCTAATGAGCACACGCAGAGCCGCCTGCAAAACTGTGGGAGAAGTTTCAGTTTCACAAAGAGAAACAATGGGGGCAACTTGTTCTACTGAACCATAGTCTGCCATTGTTTTTAGCAGAACTTCACGTTCTCTGGAACCACCTGTAAGCAACAGGGGCATAGCTTCATCAACGAGCTTGGCTGCATTGAATTTTTTCAAAGATTCGATTGCTGCAAGACGTACGTCTTCTTCGTCAGCTTTGAGCAAGGGGGCAAGTTCGGCCCAGTTGCGCGCTGAGGGGTAGTTGCCCAGAGCTCTTGCTGCTTTTGCTTTGACAGAGGCATCTGTTGAAGAAACGAGTGCTGTCAGGAGCAACTCTTCCGCTTTGGCAGCTGGGAAAGAGGCTACTAGTTGAAGTAGCTCACCTTTCCAGGGGTAACCATCCATCTCGACGAGTTCAGCAATTTCGTCATGGAAGGAATGTCCGTTGGCGCACTCTTTCAATGCGTGCAGCAAAGAAAGATGGAGAGTAGAAGAGGGACTGAGCAAGATTTCCTTGAGGCGCATACTTGTCGCCTTGCCGCCAATCCTCACTAAGGCTTCGAGCAATGCGCGTTGTACATCTGTTGAGCTCTCATTGTCGAGGCAGGTCAACAGTTTGGTAAGGGCGCGTTTGGATTGAAGGCGTCCCAAAGCGCGTGCGCATTCTTCACGCAAACTAGCTTCTGAACTATCCAATAGCCCGATGAGAGGTTCCATAGCGTCAGCTACGGCTAAATCGCCTAGTCGGCGAGCAGCAGAAACCTGTGATTGGAGAGATTTGTCTTTGAGTGCGTTGAGCAGCGAGCGGACTTGAACGTCCATTACTCCACCTCCGCGATGTC
>CAZXTJ010000102.1:3006-16859 GCA_964643655.1 uncultured bacterium | reverse complement strand
CTTCAGAGTCACTCATTGAAGCTACGATGACGACTACTCCACTTACGTCGGCTTGTTGGACAGCTTTTCGTGGGCTCGAGGCTTTGACTAATGCCAATCGAAATCTTGGTCGCGCCGAACATATCAATACGGTGATGAACCAGACAAGACAGGCCATGGTGCCCTTCAGGCAGGAGATGAGTAGGCTTGCAGCGCAACGGGACCAAATTGCTGGCACCATGTCGCAAGCCATGCGCAAACGTTTTGATGTGAAGGCCTGTGACCTCTAATGAAAAATACGATTTATTGTGTCGCATTTTTGTTGGTGGGATTGGCTGTTGTTGCTCCTTTGTTTGCTAATGACGCTGATATAGCGCTTTTGATGGCTCGCACTTGTTTGCGAGATGGCAAGGCTGAGCTTGCTCTTGGTTGGTTAGAGGGTGAAGATAAAGCTTCTAAGGAGCTCAAGTTTTATCGAGGCGTGGCTCTTTATCAAATGGGTAAGAGTGGTCAGGGATTTGCCTTGATGGAGAATAATTATGAGGCTGCTGCGGCTACGGCAGAGCAGCATTCTTATATGGCTTTGGCTCACTTCACAGAGGAGCGTTATCAGGCTGCTCTAGAGACTTTGGCACTCGTGGACAAAGATGAAGACCTTGCTCTGACTTTTCCCAATCTGCTGCTTAACGGACAAATCCAGCTAGCTCTGGGAAATCGTAAAGAGGCTTTTGCAGCTCTGCGTAATGTGAAAAACATTGGACCAGAGAAACTTGCAGCAAGGGCAGAGGAAGTATTGGCTGAGGCTCAGTTTTCTAATGAAGAGATCATGTCATGGGGATATGAGCAGCGCCAGCGAAAGAGGCGGACGAAGAAGCGCTCGAAAAAACCTTCTTTTCGAGTCTCTCTTGGTTTAGAGATGGCAACGAACGTTTCTGGACTGCCCGTGGCCAATGAGGAATCACCACCTCTTGGAGTGGATGACGCTCAGGACCTGTCGGTGAGTTTGAGGATCAATGGCCAGATTCCCATGAAAAGACAGGGAGACAGTGTCAGGGTTTCCGTTGATAGACGTAGTCCCATCGATTTGTCTGAGTTTGCTCAAGACGTGTTACATGCTGAATATTCTAGTTCTTCGAAGAAAGGTAAAGCGCGATTTACGAAAGCCGCATATTTGGGGACTTCATTGTTGGATGGTGCCGAATCCATGCATTATCTGGGAGCCCTTTTTGATTATTCGGTGAGCAAATCAATGAACCAACGTTGGCGTGTTACCTACACTCTGCGAAATGAAGACCATGATGAGCCCAATTTTCCCCAGGAAGACAGGACGGGTAATACGCACACGCTCTCTTATACTCACTATCTGAAATTCGGCAAGAAGCCTGAGAGAGGTCGCGATAATCGCGACGAGTGGGGCATTGGTGTCAACATTCGAACAGCCGATTTGGATGGCGATGTTTATTCACTAAATGGATATGGTCCTCGTCTCGAGTGGAAGAAGCGCTTGGCAGGTCGTAAATCAGTAAGCTTGCGATATCTCTATTGGGCCAATGATTATGATGGACCGCCTGTGCCCATGGGGCCAATGCCTCCGGGGCCGAAACGCGAAGACTGGCGAAATCAGGTTGATGTGAGATTTACGGCACCTTTGCATGCAAAGACAGAGTTCTGGTCACGCCTAGGTTATTCACGAAATCGCTCCAATGTGCCTTTCCAGGATAGGAAAAACCTCACAATAGCTGCAGGGATGACCTGGAAATTCTAGGCTGAGGCAAGCGTCTCATTTTAGGACAATCTGTTTCGTGACATTCTCATTTTGAGACGGCCATGCAGTTCAGTTGTTGAACGGCTCTTGTTCACTTCTTAGACGGATTCGCTTCAATAGCGGGTTTAGTGCTTTCATAATGTGCTTTTTATAGGCTTTTCAAAGTTGGCAACCTCCTTGCTTCGAAGTAGGCGAAAGGAGTGAACAATGAACGGAAAGAGCACAATCAGTCAGAGCCTCAAAGCTCTCGCCCTCGTGCTAACCTTCGCTGTTCCTTCTTTCGCTGCCGAACCTTTTGAAGCTCTTGGCAAGAGAGTTCAACATGAGACCACTTCAGTACTCTCCAACTGGGCAGACAGTGGTTCTGGTGATGTAAGAGCCAAAGCCAAAGAAGATAAAACACAAGACAGAGTAGAAGTAGACACAGTGAACGGCGGCGACGGTCGTTCAGGTCACAAACAGATTAGTCTTGGTGATATGGTCGTTGACACAATGCCTCCAGAAACCTTTGATGAAGGCAAAAAAATCCAGAGCTTCGATGACGAAGACGGCAAAGTAATGGCCCTCATCTATGGTGACAAAGGTATCAAGATGTATCGCGTCAATGGTTTCCCCACCGACATTCCTTACGGTGCCAAAATCGAACGCGTCGAAGCTGATGGCGACAAAGTGCAAGTCATTTGGCGCTCAGCTGATGGACAAATGATGGCTCTGGAAGTTGAGAGTCTGCAAAACCGCAGAAGCAAACCTTATTACACAGGTGATCCTCTCCACTCACGCCCTTATGGTGGCGGCAGTGGAAATCCTGCTCCCAACAATGATGACATTGGTAATGCTGGCAACGATAGCGCCGCTAACGACCAGGCCAATAACACACCACCACCAGTAGTCATTCCTGAACCTGGCAATAGCTATGGTATTGATCCCGTTCTCACTGACGCTGAAGTCGAAATCATCGCCTCTGACACAATCGCTCGTATCAAAGCTTCTTACCACGCTCCTGCAGGACTCGTTTCCAACGAGTGGGGAGTGCTAGTCGGAAACGGCATTACACACTCAGGTGGCGTTGATGGATATGACACTCCCATCCGCTTCTGGATGATGACAGACTCTAGAGTCCGCCAAGCAGTGGCTGCTGAAGCCCAGAAAGTTCGCGAAAGCCACAAAGGTTAAGCCAAAGCTGTGATACTATTTGCTAAATGAGTAGTGAAGATAGGGTTTTGGGCTCCAGTACATTCCCTGAGGCTGTTACCCGCAGATATCTGAATATCCGGCCGCTCGGTGCAGGGGGCATGGGCGAAGTTTTTGCTGCCGATGATTCTGTTCTCGAAATGCCAGTTGCTCTTAAGTTCATCAAGGGAACTGGAACACAACAGCGTCAACTGTCCAAACGTTTTAAAAGAGAAGTCCGAGCACTCGTTAGGATGAAACATCCCAATGTTGTCAGAATTCTCGATTTTCACGAGTTTGATGACATCTGTTTTTACAGTATGGAGCTGGCCAACGGTAGCTCTCTCTATGATGTGTTAGCGGCAAACGACATCAGTGAATATGAGGCTGTTTATATAGTTTCCCAAATAGCAGCTGGCTTGGAAGCTGCCCACGAAGCAGGAATTGTCCATCGTGACATCAAACCAGGTAATGTCGTTGTTGCCAAAGACGGTTCCGCCACACTCGTTGATTTTGGCCTCGTCCGTTTTGAAAGCATTGGCGAGCTAACTGAGTTGACTCAAGAGGGACAATTCGTTGGCACCCTTCGTTATCTATCTCCGGAAATGGCTGAAGGCAAAGCCGCTGGGATGGAAAGCGACGTTTATCAAGCGGGTTTGTTGTTATACCTGGCTCTCACTGGTGAACACCCCTTTGGTCAGTTTTCCTTCAATGATGTCTTCAGTGGTTCAGTCTTCTCGGGCATAGTTCCACCGCGGGAACATAATTCGAAGATCTCTCAAGAGATAGCTGAAATCACCATTCGTACTTTAGCCAAAGATCCAGCTGAGCGTCCTAGTGCTGCTGAATTGGCCAAGTTTCTTACTCGATGGCTCAATGAGAGAGAAGAGAAGAAGGACATCACCTTTGCTCTGGCGGAAGATTTGGACGAAGGAAGCTCGTTTCTAACTTTCCCCTCGGGAAAAAGCACTCCTGCTTCTACTACTGTCAGTAAAAAGCCTGCTGCTGAAAAACCTGAGGGTGACAGCATCACAATCAATAAATCCACAGTCATTGCCGTCTCTGCTGGGATGGTAATTGGTTTGGTCGGACTGGTATGTGTCTTTGGCTTTTTCTTGCTTCTTGCATTTGGTGCTTATCAGTCAGCTACTAGAGCCAATGAGTCCGTCGTTACAGATGCACAACTCAAACTCGATATAGAACCTGCAGACGCTAAAGTGACTGTTAACGGAGTTTTTGTGCCTCCTGAAAAGTGGTACTCCCACGATGTGGCCTCAGGACCTGTTTGGGTGAAAGCTACCTCTCCTGGTTACGTCGGCCAAGTAGTAAAAGGGAATGCAGAGCGGGGAACCCTGTCGAGAGTTTTTGTTCGGCTCGTAAAGGTCAAAGGTGAAGAGAAGGCGGGCAAAGTGTGGACGAACTCTGTGGGAATGCAGTTTGCCTACGTACCAACAGGGAAGTTCAAAGCAGGTTGTCCGGCAGATGAGAAAGGCAGTTTTCCCTGGGAGAGCAAGCAGCGGGAAGTAAAGATAAACCACGGTTATTGGATGGGAAAATTTGAAGTCACTCTTGCTCAGTGGCATGCCGTAATGAAAGACACACAGACCTATCAAGAGTGGTTGAACTTTTATGCAAAACCAGCCATGGCTGGACAGGCCCCTTCTGTGGCTACTTTGGAGACATCACCCTATCCCGTTCATTATGTTACCTGGACGGATGCTGAGAATTTCTGTCGTGCCCTTTCTCGCAAAGAGGGAAAAGCTTATCGTTTACCCACTGAGGTGGAATGGGAATATGCCTGTCGAGCTGGTACAACAGAAGCGCGATATGGAAAGCTCGATGAAATAGCCTCCTGGCAAGGAAAAACGGCTTGTCATGTTGGATTGAAAAAAGAGAATGCCTGGGGGCTTTATGACATGTTGGGCAACGTTTGGGAGTGGACAGCAGATTGTGATGGTCCCTTTCCCATCTCAAACGAAGTACAAGCTTTGGCCGCCCGTGGCCTAAAACCGAAGATCTTTCGTGGTGGTGGCGCTTGGGGCGACGAAAGATACTGTCGTGCTGCTAGCAGAAGTGGTGGTCCCGTTGATCGTCGCGCTGGACTTGTTGGCTTTCGTGTCTTGAGAGACTAACACTTATTTGCCAAGGGACAAAGCCTTGGTCTCATTAGCGGCAACGAGACTGCTGGGCACACATAGAAGTTTGTTTTTATCGGTTATGACTGCCCATCGAGAGTTCTCGCCTAGGGAAAGACTCATTGTGCGGCCAACTTCGACAGGAAGTTGCCAGTGGCCAATTGCTCTTACCATCAAGTCCACTGCAAAAAGATGGCGTGCCGTAGCCCCTATGAGTTGTTTTTTTCGTGCTGTAAGGAAAGTAACACCGCTGTCTGTTGAGCGTTCACCTCTTTTGAGAAGGGGAGGGCTGTAGCTTCGGAACTTGCTCGTAGCGGCAGTGAAAGAACATAGATAGCTATCGAACCAAGGAGACGTGTCACTGCTAAGAAAACTTTGGTGGTCGTTTTTTCTTTTTTTGTGAGCAACGAAATATTTAACGGCTTTGATGGTAACAACTTGAGGAGAAAACTCTTTGAATGAAGAAGTTATGTTTTTCTCATCAACAACCATCCTCTTATCTTTCTCTAGGAAATGAACAAGTTTGCCATTGCAGATAAGCTCAAAAGAGGAGTTTTTCACCTCTACGGGACCGAGAGCGAGAGCTCTCGAGGTGAAGCAGTAACAAAGAGGATTACCCTTTCCATCGAGTGGGAGTGTTATCACTTGCCAAGGAATGGTTCCATTGGCAAGTCGTTGAATGTGACGGACTATGGTTACAAAGTGTTGTCCACAGATGAATGTGGACGTAACCAGATTGCCCAACTTCTCTGGTTTTGTTTGGCCTTTTGCTGCTACCAATAGCTTGGTTGAGCTTATTAGTGGAAGCTTCTTCCCTTTTTTAGTCTTTAAGTCAATGGTCAATAAGGACATTGAGATGGAACTGTCTGGGCTTGCCAGGTAATACACTTTGCCCTTGTGTTGGTGACCTTGCCAGAGTGGTAAAGCGGCAAAATCATACTTCTCTCTTTGCACTGATTTCAGTTCTGCTGAGGGAGACAATGTGCAGGTAAACAATCTGTTCTCTTTCGAGAGAGATGTGATGAGCACTTCCTTTTTATTCAATATTGCTGGTGCGCAGAAAGCACCCAGCCCACTCAGGGAGAGTCGGTTTTTAGGTGTGTAACTCCATTTATGGATGAGAGAAGCTTCGCTGGCATAACAGCTAGTTCCGTTGTTGTGGTGTAGAGTCAATAGCTCGTTGAACCAAATTGGTCTTAGGGCAGGTAGGTGTGCTTCTAAGAGGTGTATGGCCTTGAGTGGCTTAACTGAGCCTCTTTTGAGAGTCTTGCCACTATGGACTAATCTCCATTGAACTTTCTTTTGACCGTTGGGCGGTAGTTTGATGAGTACACCCTGGCCACTTTTAGGCAGAGTTTCCTTTTCTAGGTATTCTCCATTTTCCAAAATGATCTCTAGAGCCTCACTGTTTGAACGGGCAGCAGCATAGAGATTATTGCCAAGAGAACTTACATGCCAATAAGGACCAAAAGAGAGAGTTTTCGTGGAAGCTCTTTCACTGAATTTGTGTTTACCACTCCACAAGGTGAGTTCATATTCTGAGTTTGCCAGTAGATTAGTGAAAAGGATTTCATGATGTCGCTTAGCGGAATCTTCTGAACCGTTTTTTACAAGTTCTCCTTTGCAAGAGAGGGCATAACGATAACGCCGACTGGGCCTTTCAGACCACCTGAACAGAAGCTGTGTAGGAGTTGCCATTACCTTGACGTCAATGGTTCTAAACTGCTCCAATGAAACCTTCTTGGGTATATCTTTAGAACTCATCCACCAAATTGAAAAGACAAAAGTGAGCAGTGTCAGTATGAGATATGGAGCGAAAGATTTATTTTGCTGAAGGTTGGGTGCTCTTGTCTCGAGAGCTACAGGTGGGGAAGTCTTCTGTTTCTTCAACCAGCTTTTTATCTCTTTGCTGAGTGTTGTGGCCGACTGAGTTCTTTTGAGAGGATCTCTGTTCAGCGCTTTCATTATGATCTCGTCTAAGTCACAATCAATGTCGGAATTGATATAAGAAGGTTTCTGGATACCATTAACGTTCCCTTTCACCGCATATTCGAGGATGGCTCGCATATCGTGAGAGGGCAGATGGTATTGACCTGTGAGGGCAAAATACAAGGTGGCTGCAAGTTGGTAGACATCACCTTTCCTCGTGTAGGCAGCACCAGCAAGGTATTCGGGAGGCATGTAGGGAACTGTACCCACCAGTTGTCCCGTTGAGGTTAGCTCTGTGAGCATTTCACCGCTAAATCTGGTGGCCAAGCCAAAATCCAAAAGGACAGCTTTTTCACTTCTATCAATGAGCACATTTTGTGGTTTGAGGTCTCGGTGAAGAATGCCTGCTTTGTGTATTTTGACGAGAGCTTCTGTCAAAGGCAGCAACATCTCCATCGTCTCGTAGGGAGTTAGTTCATTCTCTTTCACATACACGTCGAGTTCTTGACCTTCAACATAATCAAGAACTAGATAAGGAACGTTTTCCACGACACCTTCATCGCGAAGTTTTATTATTGTCTTCCCGCCCACCTGTTGTAAGAGTTTTAGCTCTCGTTTCATGCGAGCGAAATGAGCCGCAAAATCAACATGTTCTACAGATATCTCTGGGATGATTACCTTGAGAGCTACCTCTTGCCCATTGTTGTTGTCGATGGCTCGATAGACGACACCCATTCCACCACGACCAATGACTCTCAAATCGCCAAATCGCGCTAGCAGCTCTTTGGGCAGTTGATGGTCTTTGGTCAGTCTGCGGCAACGTTGGGCTAATTCCGCAGCAGTGGCAGGGCGTTTTTGGGGATCATAACTCAGGCAATCGGCAACGAGCTCATCTACATTTTTGTCCACAGCAATGCCATGTTCTGAAGGACGGACTTTTCTGTCAGCATTGGTGCTGTAATGTTCTATGAGATCACTCATCGTGCGACCAGCAAAAGGTAGATGACCAACCAAAGCCTCAAAGAGTACTAAACCAAGCTGGAAAATGTCAGAGCGAAGGTCGCTTTCACCGCGCAACATTTGTTCTGGAGGCAAATATAGTGGCGTACCGACAAACTCTCGACTACCAGTAAGAGTTGCTTGGTCTACTGTGGTCTCTGTTTTGGCAAGACCAAAATCCATTAATATCGCCCGGCCATCCTCTAAAACAATGTTGGCAGGTTTGATGTCTCTATGAAGAATGTCTAGTCCATGTATCTCTTGGAGGGCGTCTGCAAGTTGGGCAACAATCTCTAGGCTTTCCCTTTGCTCTAGCGCTCCATCTTTGAGTTTTTGTTCCAAAGTAGGGCCAGAGATATACTCCATGGTCAGATAAACGTAGGTGCCATCATCGACGAAGTCGTAACAGCGCACGATGTTCGCATGCTCGAGTGAGGCCAAAAGACGGCCTTCGCGAGAAAAGCGTCTCTTGAAGCGAGCTGAACGTGAGATGCCTGCCCTTAAGAGCTTGAGCGCAAGCTGTTTTTGCCTTTTGTCATCAAAACAGAGAAAGACATGCCCCATACCCCCTGTGCCTATGTGGCGGGCATCTTTGAAGCGAGTGGCCAGTTGAGAGGGAAGGGAGGGCTCCTCCATGGACCTCGTCCTTTCTTGTCAGGAATAACATCCTAACACAAGGACCACTCTGGAAGGCTCAAAGGCCAGCTGCTCTAGCTACTTCTGGATAGCCATTCTCCTTTGCTAACAGGCCAGGGGTTTTACCTTTTTTGTTCAGCAAACGTTTGTTGGCACCTCTAGCCAGCAGCAGTTTGATCACTGGCAAATGTCCACTTTTTGCGCTTTTGCATAACGCAGTATCACCATAACGGTCCACACTACCGATGTCTGCACCTCGCCGCAAGAGTAGTTCGACAATGTCCACAGCACCTATGGAGGAGGCAAGATGTAGTGGTGTTTCTCCATTGTTTGTCGTGGCGTCTATTTCCGCGCCATGGGACAACAAAATGGCAACTGCTCGCCTTTGTCCACTGAGAGCACTGTGGTGAAGGGCCGTAAATCCCAGACTATCTTCGTCATCGAGAGAAACACCTTGGCTCAATAGGGAACGTATCAATGACAATGAAGCTCTTGCTGCAGCGTCATGAAGAGGTGGCCTCTTCTCTCTTGTGACTTTTATCACCTTCCTGATCTCTGGAGGAGAGAGGACTCTTTCTGTCTTCATTTCAACAAATGAGTGAAAATCTATTTCATCAAAAAAATTGACTAGCTGAGGGCCCGTGAAATGGAAGAGGGCAACAAACAACAGAACGACAGCAACACTTAGTGGTAGCAAACTTCCTCTTTTTTGAGGGGGAGTAACTTTGCTGATGGGTGGTTGTATGGGGGCCGCAGCTCTCTCTTGCTCAATTGCGACTGCCGTCAGCTTTTGATCGTTTTGTTCTCGTAACCACTCCAGCAAAGCTGAACAAAAAATACTCATAGAGGAATATCTGTCTGTGGGTTCTAGAGCCATGGCTCGCAAGACAATGGCGTCGAGGGTTTCGTCTGCAGCTTCGCAACAACAAGAAGGCGGAGGTGCTGAAAGAGATACTGGAGTGCCATCGAGTGCATAAAGCGCTAGGGTTTCGCTGGTGTAGGGTTTGCAACCGCAAAGGCACTGATAAAGGATTACTCCCAGAGCAAAAACGTCACTGGCCTGTGTACTAGGCTCGCGACGATAAATCTCTGGGGCTGTATATCCGGGAGTGCCAATGAGGTAACCAGAGCCAGTGAGGCGTTTGTCTTCTATTGGAGCGATGAAATGAGCAATGCCAAAATCGCTCACTTTTGCATAACCTGCTTCTGTGATGAGGATGGAAGAGGGAAGGAGGTTACGGTGAAGGACTCCAACACTATGGGCCGCTGCTACTCCATCTGCAGCTTCAGCCACCAAACGAACTATCTCAAGAGCGCTAGGCGCTGTATGTTCTACCCAATGAAGCAGAGGAGTACCCTCTACAAAACCAATGGCTGCATAAGCGTGGTCACCATGCTCTTCAAAATTCAGAATGGGAACGACATGGGGATTTGTAACAGAGGCCAATTTGCCAACTTCATCTCGTAGACGATCGAGACGTGCAACAGATCGCAGATAAGCTTTGTGGAACATTTTGAGGATGACATCACAGTCTCGTTTTGTATCTAGAGCACGATAAGTGGAAAGCCTAGGTGTCTTTTCCACGAGACGAATGTCAACGAAACGCTCTTCACCGCCAGGTGAACCGAGATTGATTATTTGTTCGGTCATGAGGGCAGCTCCCTTCCCCTGCTACCCCTGCACATACCGTTCCAACAACATTCGAGGGACCTTTGGGACAATTGTTGTCGCAAAGTGACACAGTTAGGAAACTCCCTTGTCGCTAAACGGAGCAGTTTATGGATAGAAAACCCTTCTTATGGGGGAAAATCCTATTGGCAAGGCCTTTGCGTTTTTGTTCGTGGAAGGGAAAACAAAATGGTCAGGGGAACAAAAAACAGACAAGATGCATTTTCTCTCGTTGAGGCAGTGGTAGCCATTGCCGTCATCGCTTTTGCGCTCATTCCTGTAGTTGGCATGTTCAGCCAAGAGAACCAAGTCGCTCATTTCACCGAATATCACCTAGTGGCCCGCTGCCGAGCTGCTGAGTTGCTCGATGGTGCTTCAGCTTATGGATACGACAAAATCAAAGAGTTGGACAGTGGTGGCAACTTGGCCAATTTAGTGCCTTCTTTCGAGGTGCAAACACTCTCTTTGACTGGGAAATCGGCTCTCCCAAAATCGTGGCAAAGGCGCAAAGGAATGGAGAGGCTTTTTACAGAGGAGCTCACTTTTGAAGAACTCGATGGAAGAGGACTAGGCCGTTTGGTTGCTCTCGTTAGTTGGCGAGTGCCCAATGAATCCGCCAATGTGAAAGCTCATTCTATTCGAGTCCTTCGTTATGTCAGTCGAGAAGACATCTCCCAACGAAAGAGGCCACTGCTGAAAGGAAAAGCATGAGAGTAAATCACAAAAAACAACAGGCATTTTCTCTCATCGAGGTTTTGGTCGCACTACTCATCTGCGTTGTTATCACTATAGTCCTTTGGGAGCTTTCTGTTTCTGGAGTTCGTGCCCGTAAGAGAGCCGATGCTCGCTTGCAGGGAGTACAAGCTTCAATGGTCTTGCTCGAGTCTCTTTCAACAGATTTGTGTCAGCTTTATGTCGATGAGAAACATCCAATGGAGACCTTTGGCGGAAACAAACCTGGAGTAGCCTTTTTTGTTGCCCAAGAGCAAAAAGCAAGCACTGCAGGAGAAGGTTTACAGCTTCATAAAGTGGCTTATTTCCTTGATAAACAAAGCCACAGAGTCAAACGTGTGAGCACGGGTGGTAACAATCAACACTTTGATGGCTCTTTCGAAAACATTCACTTTGCCATTGGTGGAACACCTGACGAAACATCAGACTTTGCTGCACTGCCCAGGACACGTGGTGTCTTGACCTACGCTTTTATTGCCAAACCAAGAGAGCTCAGAGAAGGCGAAGTTGAGAAAAAACATGCCCTTTCTGCCACAGTCATCAAAGGTGCTTTGCCCTTGGAACAACTCACTGCCAGTTGGCGTCATCGCACTTGGGCACGTAATGTCACCTCCATTCCCAAAACATAGAGAAGAGCAAAAACATGAAAACCACATTGGTAATAGCTCTGTTTTTAATAGTCTTTTGCGCCAACTCATCATTGGCTGGTGATGACAAACACATCAAAGCCACTGATCACCTAATCAAAACGGGCGTCATCTCGAACAATTCACTGACCAAGAATGAAGCCAAAATTCAAAACGTAGAAGTGACGAATGGTGCTGCCGAAATTGCAGCGGCTTATTACATCGTTGGCCCCAATGACACAAAAGCCATTAGTAGTTCTCTCTTGTCTGTGGCTTCAGCAAGAGATGATGATGGGGGATTGGCCACATCTTTTCCTGGATTGAATGGCTTCTCTTCACAAAGAGAGCCAACAAACTCTGCTGCCATCAAGGCGCTGCAGAAAGCCTTTGATAAAGGAGCTTCAGTAGGAGCACGGCCTGTCGTTGATATCACAGTGCCAACCATATCTGGATATAGTGCGACTTTCACAACGGATTTCAATGCAGGTGTTGATACTGCACTTGAAAGGGAATAACAATGAAACTCTCTTCACGTGGCGGTTTTGGCACCATCTTAACAATGGTACTGGCAGTCGTTTTCTGTCTTGGTGTCGCTGGTGTGTGGCACCTCTTGTTTGCCACCTCTACAGCAAAAATGGCACGTCGTGCTTATTGTGGTGAGCAAGCACTCGAATTGGCACGTAACGCTCTCGTTTGTGCCCATTTTTACTGCAGCGAAGAACTCAATGAAAAAGGAACTGATCTCTACAACAGGATAAGAAGTGAAAAAGATGCCTTTTCGCTGAATTTTGGGAAAAGCAAACTGTTAGCTCTTTCTGACGAATTGGCAAAAAAGAAAAACTTCAATTTCCAGAATGTTGTGGTTGAAGTGCTCTTTCAGCGCCCCTCTTCTTTGATTTGCCCAACAGAATATGACCGCTATGGTTCTTTTCGCTTATCCACAGCAGTCACTCATCGTCCTTCAGGTGTAACGAGGCGCTTGAGTAAAACTTACGAATTCAAGGTTTCTTTGGCTACAGTGCCCAGACCATTCGACCTCTCTACGATGTTTGTTGCCAATGCTGCTCCCTATGTCCATGCAAACAGCATTGATGGCCATGCCAACAACAATTTGAAAGAAGCTTGGCAGCGTATGTGTTATTTGGTTTTTCTCTCCAACTATTATTACTGTCAGATTATGTATGCGGCTACCATACTTGCCAAGGCTGATGAAGAGTACAGGCAGGGTGCCAACTACCTCATGAATTCCGTTAATCAAGTTGGACTCGTTACAGCCCACTTCTACACATTGGAACCAATGGAACCAGGTGCCCAAGGTCCAGCCTGGTTTCCTAATGGTCCTTTTGCCCTCTCTTCTATTAGTGATGAAGTCGATTTGGCCAAATTTGATCTGGTGAAAAAGATTGGCACACATGTGGAAAAGTTGAAAACCCTCGAGAGTGAATGGTTGGAAGCTACCACAAACTTCAATACCTTTTTGGGAGTCTGTGCTTCGTCACCAAATCTGGCAATGATGGTTCCATTCGCTCAGAAATATTGTGAAACGGCCAAAGCATGTCTCGATGAGTACCACGCTATGTTGCTCACCTACAAAGAATTTCAACAAACCTTTCATCTCATCGGTGGTGATACCCACAAGAACCTTCAGCCATACATCAACACTATGGGCTGTCGTGATTTGTGCGCTCGAGCAACCAATGTCATAGGTGAAGGAGATGAATTCCAATGTGGTGACACTCGCTCAGTGAGCGAAAAGGTGAGTGACCTCATTGCCAATGGGCTAAGTGGAGTTCTATACGTGCAAAATCCCAATGAAAATCTTACTCTCGATTTACAGGCATTCAAAGGCCACTTGGTCATCATTGCCGAGGGAGACTTGACCATTAGTGGGGCTCGCGTAGAAGACAAAAGTCGCGACTACCTCACAATAATCGCACTTTCAAAGGTGACAATCGATGGTCCCATCGAAGGCGGCTTGGTTGCTCGTAATGAAATCATCGCAGGAGGCGAAATCGACGTGGAGGGCCCTTTTTTCGTAGATACACTGGGGTCAGCCTGGATGATAGGGACAGTAAAACGAGCTCCCTACTTGCTGGCTGGTTCATCTGCAGTGGATGGCACATTGAACTCAGTGGATGTGGATTATCAATATGCTTCCCTTGCTCCTTTTGCCCGGACAGCCAAAGTGTTGCGCAAATGACTAGAACAACGTT
>CAZXTJ010000102.1:0-2906 GCA_964643655.1 uncultured bacterium | reverse complement strand
AATGGAAAGAAACTTGTAGTCCTTTTGCTGGGGATAGACGACATTGTGAGGTGAAGCATGAGAGAACAAAACGCAGCAATGGACGAAGCACTTGAAGTAACTGCTCAGATATTCATCAGGACCTTTGCAATGGGGGTGTTAATCCTTCTTTTATGGGCGGGGGCTTTACACCTTATGCCCGAGATGGCCTACATAATACATTCCAGCATATTGCCCATCAGTCGTGGTGCTTTCAACACAATTCATTACAGTGGAATGTTGGCCACCAAGACATTGATTTCAATCTTCTTTTTCTTGCCTTACATCGCCATTCGCTGGGTTCAGAAAAGCAGATCTACTTAAGTGGCGGATAAACACAAACTGTGAAGCAATGTCCCTAGGAAGTCCGGACCACCAACATTCAACAGCCCCAGTTTTTCGACGAAGCTCTTTGTCTTTCACACCATTTGAATGTAGCGAGAGATGTTTGATTTGTTTTATGTGCGGTGATGAGAGAAGCAGGCGAACACCTGCTTCACCAATTTTATTCCATGACAAATCGAGATAGTCTAGTTGAGCAGTTTGGGGGCATTCAGCAAGAAGCTGAGCAGATGATTGGGTCAGCTTGTTCCAGCTCAAATTGAGGGCGCGAAGATTGCCCCAATCCTTTGCTGCAACTAATGGTTGAACAACATCAAATGGTTCTTCTCTGACTTCAGCGGAGAGGCCTATGCCGCCAAGACCCAAAAAACGAAGGTTTTTTAAATTGGGAGATTCGATTAGAGCGGATATGGCAGGGGCGTTGAGCACATTTCCATGTAAGTCGAGGAAAAGAAGTTCTTTCGTCTCTTTACTCTTTGCTAGTGAGAGAGCTCCTTTCTCTCCAATGCGGTTGCTATCTTCGCTTTCTCCATAACGAAGTACTTGTAAACCTCTGATCAATGGCGAACGAAGGAGGTACTCGAGAGAGTCATCGCCCAAGGAGTTGCCCGAAAGATCGAGCCAGCGAAGTTGCTCTGCCCATGGGGCTGACGCTAGTGAACAAAGAGCTTTATCAACATCATTTCCTCCAAGGCAGAATTCCAGCGTAAGGCTTTGGAGCTTTGGCAGGTGTTGGGCAAGTATTTCTAATGATGAGAGACCAAGAGCTTCCCAGCAAAAACAGAGGCGACGGAGTTGCTGCAGGAAAGGAGAAGAGAGCAATTCCTCAGCACCGGAGCAGGTCAAACCACTACCAGAGAATGTGAGATCAACTAATGAAGCTGCGTGTTTTGTTTTAGCCAGTTCGCATGCAAATTGATTTCCGTACTCGTTTTCAAAGCAAAGTTCATCAAAAGCCATGTCCAAACCTTCGACATGTTCAAAAACAGGGTGATTAAAAAACTCAGGAAGCTCTTTGTGGCGCTCATAAGGTATGTGGCTGGTGATAGGAGCAAGGCGAAGAAGTCCACCAGCAGCAGTAGCTGAAAAGGAACCAGAAGCAGCGACTGGAGCAAATTGTTCCGATAGTTTTCCTTCTGATGACCCTTCTAACTCTTTTTCTTTATCTGTACTCATGCAAGCCTTGGAAATGAGTTTCCAAAGTGGAACGGACTGTTTCGCCAACCATTTACAGTATTTTTCAACTTCAATTTCATCGAATTCACTATCAAAAACCTTTTGGCAGCGCTTTCTCTTGGCTGTCATCAATCTTTTGGATACGACAAAGGAATTATCAGCCCTTTTCTTGGCGGCCTTTCGAATAGAGGCAGTCAAATCGCTGATTTGTTTGCCTTCGAGATTGATTATCTCCAATTGTCCTTCGGGTCTAGCAAGGAAGATAAGGTCTCCTGAGGGGCTGAACTGACAATAGAGAACTTTGCCAATTTCACTAATGACTACTTTAGAGTCTTTGCAATGTTGCTCGAGCCAACGAGGTGGGTTGAGATACCCAGGGCCTCCGATGGCTAACCAACGCTCACCTGTTGGTGTGGTGAATACTTGAAAAAGGTCTCTTTTCTCTTTTTGTTCTGGTTTTCGTTTTCCTGACCAGTGAAGATTTGATTTGTAGTTCCAAACACCAAAATCTTGTGAAGAGCCTGCAAAATAGGCAACTGTGTCATTTCCAGGTGTTGGTCGACTCATCCAACCCATTCTGTTTGGAGCAGAAGCAACTACTTCTGTTTCAATGTTGTCAGCTTTTACTGTCCACCTTTGGACTTCATCATATGTCCATACGGTGATAGCTGAACTCTGACTTTCGTCAACATTGATTGCCCCAACATGAATCTCTTCTAAAGCTTTACTGGAAGCAGTGGTTGGTTTTTCACCATCTTGGCAAATGACAACTGTAACCTTTTCTTTTCCTCGCCAATGAGTGACCAAATAGGCAGCCAAGGTCGTGCCATCGCGAGAATAGGCAATTTCGGCTTCTGCTACTGATTGCAGTTCAGTGCAAAGGCAAGAGCCACTCGAATCAGTCAAGTCGAAGCTCCACAACTCAAGTCTGTCTGAAAGGCAGTCGTCTTCTGTCATCAAGACAGCCAATGATTTGCCTTCTGGCGACAACCTGAGTTGCTTTATTCGTCTTTTCTCTTCTCTGAGCTGGAAAATGATAGAACTGTCACTAGAAAGATAGACATCTATTGCTCCTCCAGAAGCAAGAGCCAGATGTCCCTGAGGTGACCAATCGGAAGCAGAGATAGCTTTTTCAATTCTCTTGTAGATGTTTTTCATAGAGCTAAAGCATAAAATGTTGCCTCCTGCTACGGCTAGTGTTGCAGCAGGCTACAGAACTTGGCCGTTTTTTAAGGTGATTTTACCCAATTGCGCTCCAGTAAAGGGTTTATCTTTGTTGGAATCCTCCTTGCAAGTAACAAGCTGTTCGTAAAACAACCAAGGAGGTCAAAATGAAATCCACAGATAACAAAGTTTTCACTCTCGCCCTA
>CAZXTJ010000101.1:2211-16864 GCA_964643655.1 uncultured bacterium | reverse complement strand
GGGTATCATCGTGCAGACCTCTCCAGAAGGTGGCCAGCCATTTCTCAAAATCAAAGGCAGCGACGAACCTGGTCGCATTCCTGGATTTCACCAACGTCCTCTAGAAGAGGTCGAGTTGCTCATTCCTCCACTCAATGCAGCTATTGGCGCAAATGCAGAAATGCCTGAGTTGTGTCAGCGTGCTGATGAGTGGATGAAACAAGTAGAAGAAGCCATCAAAGCTTAATCACTCGTCCATACTGCCAGAGCGGTATCCCTCCAAATCGAGGGTCACATAGGTAAATCCCTGCTTTTTTGCGGCCTGCACAAACTCTTCTCGTCTGTCCCGGATAAAACCCGTTATATCAGCAGGTTTTAACTCCAGACGTAAACTCTTGCCGTGGTGGCGCGCCCGAAAGCTCTTGTAACCCCACTCTGTCAGCAGCTCTTCCAAAAAAACCAACTGTTCTATCTTTGCGGCTGTTACTGAACTGCCATAGGGAAATCTCGTTGCCAAACAGGGCATGGAAGGTTTGTCAGCTTGGGGCAAAGCAAAAACCTCGCGAGCCAAATACCTGATCTCTTCTTTCGTCAGAGCTGCCTCATCGAGAGGACTGAATACTCCCAGCTCTTTCACGGCCTCTTTACCAGGCCTGTACATAGCAGCATCAGAACGATTGGATCCTTCAACTACGACGGCCAATCCTCGCTCATCGGCAATGTTCAAAAGCTTCGCCAAGATGGCCTTTTTGCAGTGGTAACAGCGGTCTTTGGGATTTTCCGCAAAAATCTCTTCATTCAATTCGTCTTCTGTCAGGATGAGATAGGGGATATCCCTTACTGTGACAAACTCCTTGGCTATCTCCACTTCTTTGGGGTGGTGAATGGGCGAGGTGGCAGTTACAGCCAGACAGTTCTGCCCCAGCTCTTCAAAAGCCACAGCCAACAAAAGGGCACTATCCACGCCACCAGAAAAAGCCACGAGACAGCTGCCTTTTTCCCGAAAAAAACGGCGCAGTTTCTCAAGCTTTTCCAAGGTCTCTTTTTTGTCCATTTCACTTCCCTCCCGAGCATAGTAACGCGAAGACGTCTTGAGTGACAGTCTAGCTGTTGGTATTCTCCAAGGAATGAAAGCCACGAAACCGAAAATACTCTTCCTGCCCGAAACCTTTCCACCAGACCCTGGTGGCATTGCTGTTTCTGCCCTTCGTATCAGCACCTTGCTTGCCCCCCAACTAGGTGGTGTTTGCGTCTTCACGACGACACCACGATTACCCGATGGCCACCTGCAAAAAGAAGAGCATGAAGGTTTGGTCGTCTACCGAATGGGCCTCTCACCAGACGAAGGCCGCTGCCTTCTCGCCGCCACTGAGGCCGTCTGTGACATCATCAGCCAAGAAAGAATAGACCTTCTTCACGCCATCTCCCTAGCCCAACGAGCCGCCTGGGTAGCTGTCACGGCAGCCTGTAGAATGGGCAGACCCTCTGTCGTTGGTGTCCGTGGCAATGACTTTGACAGAGACATCTTTGACGGCAAAAGAGCACCCTTTCGCCTCGAAGTCTTAAAAAAAGCCTCGGCCATCACAACGGTCTCTTCCGAGTTGGCCCACCGCGTCCGCTGCCTCTGCCCCCGCCGCCACATCAGATACATCACCAACTCAGTAGACGGCTCATATTTCTGTCCAGGCCCTGCAGAGCCCAACTTCCGCCAAGAGTTAAAAGTCGCTCCAGAAGAACTACTCTTCGGTTTTGTTGGCGTAGCCCGCGCCAAAAAAGGAATAGACGAACTCCTCGCAGCTTTCTGTGCTTTGCTGCCAGACTTCCCCCTGCGCCTCGCCCTCATCGGCGGTGCCCGCAGAGATGGCGAAGAAATGCTCGACGAATACCACGCCTCTTTCCCAAAAATATGCGGAAAAGTGGACCTGCTGCCTTACCTGCCCCGCCAAGAAG
Organism: uncultured bacterium; assembly: GCA_964643655.1. Classification (GTDB taxonomy): domain Bacteria; phylum Muiribacteriota; class UBA6191; order CAZXTJ01; family CAZXTJ01; genus CAZXTJ01. Next base: position 14,935 of record CAZXTJ010000101.1, on the reverse strand, counting down.
TGCGCGCCTTTTACCGCTCCTGCGACCTGCTCGTCCTGCCATCACGCTCTGAAGGAATGCCCAACGCCCTCCTCGAAGCCCTGGCCGTGGGCCGCCCCGTTGCTGCCCGCCCAGTCTCAGGTGTAAAAGACATCATGGCTTCATCAAAACGCCCAATCCTCTTCCCCCTCGCCGGCGGCGGAGCCTCCGGTTTCCTTGGCGACACCATCAAAGAAGGCCTTCTCCAGGCAATAAAAACACCCGCCGCTCAGAGAGAACGGCGGGGGCGTGCTGGCCGGGTAGCAGTTATGCGCCACCACAGCAAGCTGGATGAACGAGTTGGATATCTGCGCCTATACGCAGAGCTTCTGGGCCGAGATTATTTGGAGCCGTAGAGCTCTTCGAACTTAATCTCGCGGTCCATTACGTCATTGAGCGTTGCCAAGTCGAAGTTGGCCTCGGCGATGACATTCGTACCATCTTGAACGGCACGTACTTTGACGATAGTTCCCTTTTTGTCAGGATAAAGGGAGCGCTTGGGGAAACAAAGTGCCCAGCGGCCTTCGGGAGTAACTCTCGTCGAGAAATCATTGATGAATACAGTAGTTTTGGAAGCAGCTTTGCCAATGACATCAATTTCGCCCTTGAGGGTAATGAAAATACCCAAGTGGTAACCATTGGTTACACGTACACCAACGAGCTGACCAGGAGCTTTACTTTGAGCCATTACTGGAGAAACCAATACCAAGGCTACCAAAACTGACAAGATAATCGTTCGCATGTTCCCACCTCTCATAAACACCGATTGTATTATTTTTTACTTATCTAGAAGAAAAGCCCGGAATAATGCCTGAGAGACTCCAGAATGTCAACCCACCATCTTTATGCGCTTTAGAAGCCACTTTGGGAGAAAATGCGTGCGGCTTCGCCCGATAGCGAAGCGTCAGCTTCGCTTCCTCTTCGCTCCGGAGCCCCGCCGCCCGCCACTTGAAAAGTCGGCCCTTAAGGCCCTAAAATTACCCTTAAGGGCCGACTTTTTAGAGAGCAACTTGGCCCTTAAGGTGTTTTTTTGATGTTTAAGGGCCGACTTTTATGAAATTCATCGGAAGAAATCGTGAACTAAAGCAATTGCGCGAATGGGACTTAGAGTGGGATAGACCGTTTTTGTCCGTGATTTATGGACGACGAAGAGTTGGCAAAACTCGACTTGCCAATGAAGCTTTCAAGGACATTCCGTTTTTTTCATTCGAAGGTCTCGAAGGGCAATCGTCAGCAGAGCAAAAAAGAGCTTTTCTTTTGAGGCTTGCCCACCAAAGTGGGAGCAAGGTCTTCGAAAAAGTGGTAGATGCTTCTTGGATTGAAATCTTAGTTCTCCTCTCAGACTTCATTAAGGAAAAGTATGGCAACAAACCTGTTGCAGTTCTCTTTGACGAATTCCAATGGATGGCTACTGGCAGGACGAAGCTTGTGAGCGCACTTAAATTTGTTTGGGACAACTATTTTCAAAAGCAAAACAGAATGCACCTTGTTCTTTGCGGCTCAATCTGTTCCTTTCTCGTCAAAAAAGTGCTTCGCTCCAAAGCACTACACGGAAGAGTTGATTTGGAAATCAACCTCAAACCATTGAGAGTGACAGAGGTAAAAGAAGTCTTTATTCCCAAGCGCTCATTGAGAGAAGTTATCGAACTATACATGGTCCTCGGTGGCATACCGAGATATTTGGAGATGGTGAAGAAAAACCGCTCTGCTGCAAACAACCTGAGTCAGCTCGCTTTCTCTCCAAATGGTTTCCTCGTCGAAGAATTCGACCGTATTTTCGCCAGCCACTTTGGTTCCAATCTGGCTTACGAAAGCATTGTGAAATTTCTCAGCACAGGTAGAGGATTTGACTCCAAGGCCATATCAGAGGGCTGTTCATTAGCCAAAGGTGGTCGCTTGTCCACTTACTTAGAAGAGCTAGAGTTAGCAGGCTTCATAGAAAGTTATGTCCCTGTGGACAAACCAAACGCGAAGCGGATGACACGTTGGCGTTTGGCAGATCCTTACCTACGTTTTTATTTTAAATTCATCGAGCCCAACAAACGTGCTATTAGCAGAAGTACACGAGAAATGGGATACGAGCAGTTCGTTTCAGGTCAAAAATATGCCATTTGGCGAGGATTGGCATTTGAGCATCTTTGCCGCTACCATCACGAGGAAATAGCTAACGTACTTGGTTTTGGTTCCGTTCGCTATAATTCCGGCGTTTGGTTCAATCGAGGCAAAAATGGGGCTCAAGTGGACCTACTGTTTCAACGAGCAGATTCCGTAATCACTCTTTGCGAACTGAAATTTCAGGAGAAGCCAATTGGAACTCAAGTTATCAAGGAAGTTGAAAAGAAGATAGAAGTTCTGCCCAATCCCAATGGATGGACAATCGAAAGAGTTTTATTGACCTCCTCCAAACCAACAGAAGCTCTGGTTAAAGCAGATTATTTTCATCGAATACTGACTATTGAACAGGTTTTTTAGTATGACCATGCAGATCTGCCTTTAGCATTTAGAGAAGTTTCTTCTCTTCTGAGTTAAACTAAAATGCAGAGCTAGCAAAATAGCTCAACAGAAAAACAACAATATTGAAAGGGAGTCTCACAATGGGTGAAGAGCAAAGTTCCTCAGGTTGCGCAGGTAAGTTAGTCGTCGGTTGTCTCATTGTTTCCATATTAGCTGCTGTTGGTGCCGTTGGTGCTTATTATTGGGTCACCGCTTATGCCAGAGACAAAGCTGGCACTTTCCTCGTTGACACGGCAGACGAGTATTTCAAAAAGCAGAATTTGCCGGCAGAAGAGGCTGAAGCTGCCATGGTCGAGGTGCGAAAACTGGGCGACAAGATCAAAAATGGTGAACTCAGTATGGCGCAGATGGAGTCTATGGCCAAGAAACTGATGAGTGGACCACTTCCTATGTTGGTGGTGGCCAAGGGTTTTGAGAAACAGTGTATGGAAAAAGCCAATCTCAGCGCCGCTGAGAAAGCTGCTGTTGAGAAGAACTTGAGTCGTATGGTTCACGGTTTGACATCGAAGAAAATCGATTTGAAACAGGTGCAGCCTGTTTTTGAGCCCCTTATGGAGAAGGTTGAAGAGATCAAAAACGGTGTGCGCAAAGAAAAGACTCAGTTCAAGAAAAATCCAACTGAGAAAGAAATCCAAGAGGCCATTGTCCGTTTGGGAAAACTGGTAAATATAGCTGGTATTCCAGATCAGAAGTTTAGATTCGAGCTTGGCTCAGAAGTGGCTCGTATTCTGAAAGACGATATCGAACAACCAGAATAGATTTTTTGGAACCTTCTTCCCATATAGACGTCATATTAGGTAGAACATGATCTCATAGCTTATAAGGGGAGGTCGGATATGCGCCTATGGACCGTCGCGGCCTGTGTTTTTGCCGTTATTTTGGTTGGTTTGTCTCATATGGGCTCCATGCCCATCTTTGAGATGAAGGGGGTTTCTAGCTCTTCTGGGGGCCTTTTGCTCATTATGGATACTTCGGCCAGTATGCTGGGCGATAAGTTGGACAAGGCCAAATCTGCCATAGCTAGCGTAGCTGGTGATGTTCCAAGGGGCGTAGCCATAGGTTTACGCACTTTTGCCACACGAACGAGACAGGTGGCTGCCCCATCCTTTTCTGGATCCAACAAGATTTTGCGGGAAGTTTATCGCTTGCGGGCTTCTGGCGGAACTAATATTGGCGGTGCTTTGGAAGGTGCAGCCGATGATATGTCCGTTGCTATCGTCAATGGCACGGCAGCCAATTGGACTTGGATTTTAGTCTCTGATGGTGAGGGCAATAATCCTGCTTTTGACCTCATTACTGCCAAAACGATTGCTGATAAATATCCCAACCTCGTTTGCCACACCATAGGTATAGAGCTGCAGCATAAAGGTCGAGCCGAACTGCAAGAGATTGCCCGCCTTTTGCGTGGTCGCAGCTGGGTAGTTGGCCGTGATCGTCTGACTGCTACTTTGCAAGAGGCGGCCTCTTTGGCCGGTTTTTCAGGAGCAAGACAGGCGACGAGGCATTCTCCTTGGACTGGCCGTTTGGCTTTTGTCGTCTTTTTTCTCTTCTGTGCTTTGGCAGCTGGATTGAGACGAATGGTCAGTGAGAGTCGTTATGGTTTGTTGCTTGCCGTTGGTGCAGGTGCCTTGGCTTGGATGGCCAATGAGTTCATGTTGCCCGGCCATGGTACGAACGCTACTGTCATAGCCATTATCCAGAACTCTGCATATTTCATGATGGCTGGTGCAATCTTTGGTGTCTTTTTGGCAGCCTCTGAAGGACTCTATTTGGGTGAATCGCGCAAAGCAGCCGACCAAGCAGAGATGGCTTTCCCCGTTGGTGTCTTTGGTGGTGCTGCAGCAGGCCTTATTGGACAGTCCATTTTTCTTGCTCTCCAATATGCAGGCAGCCTTTCCAGCAGCCTATCTTATCTGCCTCGTATGGTTGGTTGGGCAGTGGCCGGAGCCATGATTGGTGCTTGTCCTGGTGCAGCTGCCAAATCTCGTGACAGAGTGAAAAATGGTGCCATTGGTGGCGTTATTGGTGGTGCCATTGGTGGTAGCCTCTTTGAATTGTTCATGGGGGCTGCAGGTGCCAGTGGAGGACCTCGTCTAGTAGCTCTCATTTCTTTGGGTTTAGCCGTTGGTCTGATGGTTAGAGTCGTTGAGCAAATGCGTAAACAGGCCTGGCTCACTCTCTTGTCAGGTGGTCCTGAGGGTAAGATGTTCATCGTATCCAAAGATCTCACTTCTTTGGGAAGCCATTACCAGTGTGATGTCGTCGTGGCCAATGCCAGGGGCTCTTCACCTCGCTGTGAAGCTGTCATCAAAGCGGCTCATGGTGGTTACGTCGTTCAAGCGAGCAAGGATGGCTCTGTGCTCGTCAATGGTATGGAAGTGCAGAAGCAGAAACTTCGCCAGGGTGATGTTTTGGGCGTCGCTGCTGGTACACTGCAGTTCCACGTCCGTGACGTAGCACGTAACTCGCCTGAATACGAACGAGCGAGACCTGTGCAAGAGCAGGACAATGATTTGCCTCCAATGCACCCATCGCAAGTGGGAAGACCGAGCAATGAGGGCATTCAATTCATCGATAATGAGCCTGCAGAAGAGCCTGATGATGACGAAGAGGTTATCATCGAAATGGGTCCTCTGAACGTTGGTGGACGCAAATTAGATAAATAGAGTGATCAACTTTTCAGCATAACTTCATAGTGGTGCGCTACACTCAAATAGATGAGTGATGTATTGCCAATCTTGACGGAGAGGCGAGAGACGGTGGAAAAAGCGCATATTTTCATCAAGATTTCTTTGATTGTCCTTTTGTTGTGTCCTTTGAATAGTTTTGCATCTGGCTTTGGCAATGGTTACAAAGCTGGTTTGGCAAAATACAAAGGAGGAGACCATTTAGGTGCTTTGGCTACTTGGAAGAGCTTGTTGGCCAAATACACTGGCGCTCCCAAAAAACATAGAGCGCGTGTTCTCGTTGGTATGGCCAAAGCGGCATTGAAAGTGGGCGACGCCAAAGAGGCTCTAGTCCACGCTGAAAAAGCTCGTTCTCTGCGGCCCAACTCTTCATCTGTTCAGAAACTCATCAAAGTCATCAAATCCAAGATGAAGAAAGTTCCACTACCGCCAACGAAAAAACCTGTACGTAACGCAGCTGAAGATAAAAAAACAGCAGAAAGTGCTTACAATGCGGCGAAAGCCTTTACAGCAGACAAAGATTTCAAAAAAGCAGCCGATGCATTTTTAAAGGCTGCTCAGTTGGGTCATATCAACGCTCAGTTTGATTTGGGCACTCTTTACCTTTCTGGCACTGGTGTGGCCAAAAATCCGGCCAAGGCAGTCAAATGGACGGAAAAAGCAGCTGGGGGTGGCCACGCTGAGGCTCAGTACCAGTTGAGTCGTTATTACAATGATGGTGTGGGAACCTCCAAAAATGATGCTAAATCTCTCATGTGGTGTCAACGGGCAGCTGATGGTGGCTTACCCAAAGCTCTTTGTGCTCTAGGTTTGCGATATGAGAAGGGCCGCGGTGTGACCAGAAATGCCAAGAAAGCTGTTGCCTTTTATCAACGAGCCGCTGAAAAAGGTTATGCTGAAGGACAGAACAATCTTGCCACTTGTTACCGACAAGGTCTTGGTGTGAATAAAGACGCCAAGCAAGCTTTTCAGTGGTACGGAAAAGCAGCCGAGCAAGGTCACGCTATGGCGCAGACAAATCTTGGTCTCTGTTACGATGCAGGCATGGGCACGAAAAGGGACGCCCAAAAAGCAGTTTCGTGGGTCAAAAAGGCAGCCGAACAGAATCACACTCATGCCCAATTTGTTTACGCCTTCTTTTTGGAAAATGGAAATGGCGTCAAGAAAGACAAAACCAAAGCCCTCGAGTGGTACCGCAAAGCAGCCTCATCTGGTCATCGAGACTCAAAGTCAGCCGTTGCTCGTCTGTCGTCGGGCGCAAAATAGCTCAGTTGATTCTCACTTCGCCCAAGTAACGAACGCTCTTTTTCGTTCTTGGCAAGAGGCAAAAGGGCACAATCGATATAACAGCTTTTCCTTTTTCACTCGGTTTCTGTATCAACACAATTCCGCGCGACAGTCCCATAGGTCCAGAGGAGGGGTATTTTACTCCCACGTGATAGCTACCTTTTAACAAACGTCTTGGTTCAACATAAATGGACTCGGGACCGAGACCTCTTCTGCAGTCATCGAGCAAGCGCAATCCAGAGGGATTGCTTCCTTTTTTGGCTGAACATTCGTCACCGCGAGGAGAAGTTACATGCAAATCAACATTGGTCGCTTCTGTTTCCCAGTGTACGGTCACTCGCAGTGGTGCATCTTTTTTTGAGGATACTTTCCACTTTTTGAAGAGACCATCAATCCTTCGTTTCGTTACTTTGCCCGTGGAAAGCCATGCACGTAACATTGTTGCCATCTCTTCTTTGATTAAATCTTTGGCTTTTCCATAACGATTGTGGATTGTCATCGTCAGCACTTTTTCATAGGTAGCCAACGACGCGATGTAGTTGCCTCGTAACCACTGAACGAGGGCTAAGCCGCGATAGTGATTGTGATTATCTGGTTCAAATCTGATTGCATTGCCCAAAAACTCCTCTGCTTCTACGTAATGTCCCTCTGACATCAATAAATAGGCTGCTCTGTCTAGTAATCCAGAAATGCTTGGAGCAACTTCACCAAGAGAAGAGTAGGCACGCAGTGCAGAGTATTTATCTCCTAAACCTGCATAAGCATGGCCAAGGTATTCGTATACCAAAGGATTGGTTTCATCATATTCCTGCCATTCAGCCGCAGCTTTTAGCAGTTCGTCGTATTGTTCCAGGTTGTGTAGTGCCCAACAGTAGGCAATGCGAGCGCGACGATCACGGGGATTGTTCTTTACTAGATTTTTGCCATGGAGCAAATCTTTCTCTGTAGTTCCATATCTTAACCTAACCCACTCTGGTACAGGTTTTCCCCTGTATCTCTTGAACAGGAAATCCATGTTCGCAGGATCTACACTGAAGAGTTGTTTCAAGGAAGCATCTAGACGTGCAAAAGCCTTTCTTTTGTTCACATAATAGAGGTTGTCTATGATGCCCACTTCTTTTTTGTCCATGCCTGTTTTGATCCCCTTTTTTTCCAGTTCTTGTTGCCAAGACTGAAGAAACTGGCGACGTATGACGAAGTTTCTCTCGCTCGTTACAGAAGCCACTGCCATGGCTTTTTCTCCTGAAGTCATTCGTTTGGTCCGTCTGATGAAACGAGCAAAATGTGTTTGCAGGCGAAGTCTCTCTAACCTGGACATTCTGTTTCTCTTGTCGAAGAATTGTTTCATCTGTAATCTGCCGCCAGCTCTAATACGATTTGTAGGAGCAGGCTCTTCAGGGCCAATTCGGGGAGGAATGGCAGTGCTGTGGTCCTGGAACATGCTGCGAGAGGCTCCTCTGGGCAGAGTACGGAAGCTTTTATCTCCTGAAAAGACAGGTGTTTTATTTTTACCGTAATGGGCCACAATGGCATAGTGGTAGATGGTATCTGGTTCTAATCCTGAAATGGTAATTGAATGATCTGTCTCTTTAGTTTGCTCGCGATTGGTAGCCTGTCGCGTATATAAAGAAGAGCGGCCAATGTAAACCTTTGTGTCAGTCTCAATATCAGTAGCCCATGAAATTCTCACTTCTGTGTCAGAAGGATCAAAAGATATTGAACGTATACGTGGACCATCCTTTGGTGGAAACAGTGGGCGTTTGACCATCATCTGCGGGGATTCGTCACTTTTGGGGCGACGTCCTTTGACTGCAATACCATCACCACGAACAAAAAGTATGTCAGCGAGAGCTCGCCTATCTATGCCATAGCGATAATAATCGCCTTCACTTTCGAGTACTAACATTGCCGTAAATGGGCAGAGGACACGAAAGTGAGTAGATAGATTTATCATATGTGATTTGATGACACCTCTTGCTGAGTCACTAGCTTTTTGTCTCTTTTCCTCTAAGGCTGCTAGATATGCTTTGATGGCTTCACGCTCGAGCAGTGGAGCAAAATCCTTGATGTCTACGTTTTTTACAGTAACTGCTTTGAGACGGCTCCCCGGCCAAGATGCTCGCAAATCGATAGTGCGTCCTTTTTTAATTTTAGCGAAAGCAAAAACTTCGTTGCCTGGTAAAACATCTGTGAAAACTCTTGGCTCGAGCCACTCTACACCCGCAGCAGTTATGGTCAATTTACATCCCATTGGTCGTCGCAGTGTGTCTGTAGCGTCTTCGACTCTGTTCCACCAATCATCTGTTAGAGGGATGTTTATGACTCTGCCAGAGCCAGCTCTGGCTAATGCACTTGTTGTCTCCTTGTTCTCTTCGCCGCCAATTACCAACACATGGAGTTTGTGCCTGGTCGGCCACTTCTTTATTTTTTGCACCAAAAGAGAGTGTTCTTTAGTTCCCAAAGTCGCATTGCCGTCAGTCAATAGAACGAAGGTCGATGGAACCTTTGTTGATTGTCCATCAGCGAGCAATTTGTCCAAAGTCAAAGAGAGGTTGGTGGCACCCATGAATGTGTGTTCGGCAATCAGATCGCGGGGTTCTTTCAAGGCTTGAGCCAAGCGAGGCCACTGGCCAACTTCTTTCACTTCATTGTCAAAAACCATCAGCCGCAATGGTGACTCAGGATCTTTATGAGCAAGGCTTGCTACCAAGGAATTGATAGCCTTCAGACGGGCTTGGGCGTGCAATGATTGAGAGGCAGATGTGTCCACATAAAAGACCCAAGCTTCTTGGGAAAATCGATTCGCTGGCTTGGGGACAGGTGGACGTAGACATACCATCCTGTAGTCGCCACCGCTCACTAAAAGGGTTTCCCTTTTGACAGGGCTTTTCATTTGGTAGCTAATGTCTTTTTGTGGAGCAAAGTTTTTTCGCAGCAATTTGTCACGGAAGATACCTTCTTTGTCCTTACTTAACTGTCTATCTCTATCATCAACACGAATAGTGGAGATCTCTTCGCCTGCGAGAGGTTTGAAAAGAGCAGTCAAAACGAAATGTTGCATTTCAGGCATTCCCCGCAGTGGAATGTTCATTGTTCTTACGCCATTTTCGTCGACTGTGAGCACTTGGCTATAAGAAAGAATCAGTCTCACACTGTCATGAGGTGCAATGGGGAATATTTTTGCTTTGAAGACATTTGCGCTGTCTTGTTCCAATAGGGCAGGGTCTCGCATCGTATGAAGGATGGAGCGATACACTCTTTTTGCTCTTTGCCTTTCGACTACTTCACCTTCCATTAATTCTCCATTGAGCTCTTTGGCAAAGCGCGACAGTGTAGCGCCAGGAGGGAGAGTGCATGTGAATTTGCCCTCTATGGTTTTTGCCTGTGGATTTTTGAAATGAAGTTCAATTTCCGTCAGAGTGAGTGGACCATGGCAAGCTATACGCATATGAACTCTGCCCAATTTGATTGCCTGTCCATCAGGACCTGACAAACCAAACATGGCAGCTGATGAATTGCTTACAAAAAGCAGCAACAAGAAACAAATTAAGTGCTTGTCATTCATAAAAGTACATTCCTCCTCAAGGCTTTCGCTTCAGCATAGCAGAGAGAAGGAGTTACAATGGAGTAGCGAGAGGAGGACTCATGCGCCAGTTTCTTTTGTTGGCCATAGTTATAATAGTCTTGATTGGGGGAATTTGGTTCAGCAAAGTCCGAAAAGAACCATTTCATGTTTCTGGTCTCATAGAGGCTGAAGAGATACGTGTGGGGTCACGCGTAGGAGGCCGTGTTTTGCGAGTTTTTGCCTCTGAAGGCAGTAAAGTGACTACTGGAAGCCTTCTCGTCGAGTTCGAAGCATATGACCTAAAAGAAAGACGAGCGCAAGCACTTGCTGGCCTATCAGCCAAGAAGGCGAGATTAGCCAAGTTAGAGACCGGTTTTCGGCCAGAGGAGATTGGTCAGACCAAAGCTCAGAGAGAACAATTGGCAGCCCAATTGGCAAAATTGGAAAAAGGACCACGTAAACAGGAAATTGCAGCAGCAAAAGCTAGGCTAGCCCAAGCCCTTGCAGAGTTGGAGCTTGCAAAACTGACACACGCTCGTACGCAGAAACTGCTCAAAGGAAAAGCTGCACCACCTGAGGAATTTGACAGAGCACAAAGGCAACTGAAGGTCTCAGCAGCAGTATTTTCCTTGAGACAAGCTGAGTTGGCGCTTCTTATAGAAGGCACTCGCAAAGAAGATGTCGACCAAGCGAAGGCTCGCCTCGACGGAGCAGATTATGCATGGCAGTTGCAGAAAAATGGATACCGCAAAGAAGAGGTGGCTGAAGCCAGAGCTGCCGTAGAGGCCTCAAAAGCGGCAATCAAAGTGATTGAACAACAGCTAGATGAGCTCACAGTCAAAGCTCCAATGTCAGCTGTCGTCGAAACAATTTCTTTGCAGAAAGGTGATATCGTTGGCCCCTCGGTGCCTGTGGCTTCTTTGACGAAAAAGGACTTTCTTTGGGTAAGGGCATATGTCCCAGAAAACAGACTAACTTTTCCTCTCGGTCACGAAGTGACTGTTACTGTCGATAGTTTTCCCAAAGAACGTTTCAAAGGAAAAGTTACCTTTATCGCTCATAAAGCTGAATTTACTCCTGCCAATGTGCAAACGCCAGAAGAGCGCTCAAAACAGGTCTTTCGGATAAAAGTAACCATACTGGATGGCCTCCAAAAATTGCGACCAGGCATGTCTGCTGACATTTGGTTCAAAGAGTTGAGGTCGTAGTTTCGTGGCATCAGTCATCGAAGTCAGCGGGTTAACAAAACGTTTTGGTTCATTGACTGCAGTGGATGATGTTTCTTTTCAAGTTGAGAAAGGTGCAATTTTTGGCCTTCTTGGACCCAATGGAAGTGGCAAATCGACCATCATCAGAATGCTCTGTGGTGTTCTCAAACCCTCAGCAGGACGGGGACGTGTTCTTGGATTCGACGTTGACAAAAGTGGCGAGGCAATAAGACCTCGCATTGGTTACATGTCGCAACGCTTCAGCCTCTACAGTGATTTGAGTGTTCGTGAGAATCTCGAATTTGCTGGTCGTATATATGGCTTGCATGAAGAGAGAATAAGTGAACGTTTGTTGACTGTAACTTCTTTGACTTCACTTGGAGATAGGTTGGAACAAAGAGCCGAAACGCTCTCTGGTGGATGGAAGCAACGTTTGGCGCTTGCCTGTTCACTGATACATGAACCAGCCCTTCTGTTTTTGGACGAACCAACAGCAGGAATTGATCCTGTTGCTCGTCGAGAGCTTTGGGATCTTCTTTTTGATCTTTCCAGTCAGGGCGTGACTCTGTTTGTAACAACACACTACATGGACGAAGCTGAGCGTTGTACTGACGTTGGTTACATATATTTGTCCAGGTTATTGGTCAAAGGAAAACCTTGTGATTTGAAAGAGCTCGAGGCAGTCACTCCTCCTGGCTTGTGTCGCTGGGAAATGGAAACTAAAGATCCTATTCATGCTCTTGGCAATATGAGGAGCAGTGAAAAAATCCACGAGGCCACACTCTTTGGCCAGAACATACATTTGTTGGCCAAAGATGATTGTGCGGCAAAGGATTTGGCTATTGAGGCCAAGATCACTCATGACGATTACAAGTGCAGACAAATCGAACCAACTCTCGAAGATGTCTTTGTCTCTCTCTGTCGTCACGAAGCAGCAGGTAATGGCTCTTTCACTCCACCCCAAGAAGTGGAGTTGCCTGAGGAAGTAGAGGAAAGAGAAAAACCTCCAAGCTTGTGGTGTCGTTTTTGGGCTTCTTTCACTGGTTTATGGGCCATTTTGGTAAAGGAGTTCTATCACCTGAGAAGGCAACCGACTACTTTGGCCTTTGCATTGGCCGTTCCACTCTTTCAGACCATCATCTTTGGTTATGCAATTAGGATGGACATAGAAAAAATACCAACAGTCGTCTATGACCTAGATGGACGCAAAGATGGACGACTCCTTGCCGAGACATTTTCTGCCACTGGACGATTTGACATCATTGGCAGAGTACAGTCGGAAGAAGCATTCAGACGCAGTTTCACTTCTGGAAGAGCAAAAGTCGGGATAAAGATACCTCCTGATTATAGCGATTTGATGTTGGCCAATAGGCAAGCTTCAGTGCAGGTCCTCGTCGATGGATCAGATTCACAAACAGCTACGACAGCTCTAAACACTGCTAAAC
>CAZXTJ010000101.1:0-2201 GCA_964643655.1 uncultured bacterium | reverse complement strand
CTGCTCGAGATGCTTTTGGTGAAGCTGCAATTCCTGTGGATGTAAGGGTTCGTCTTTTGTACAACCCAAATTTAGAGTCGGCCAACTTTTTCGTCCCTGGTCTAGTGGGCATAATCATGCAGCTTGTTACTCTATTTCTGACTGCCTTTGCCATCGTCCGTGAGCGAGAACAGGGCACTCTCGAGCAGCTCTTTGTGACACCTGTCGGACGGGCAGGTCTGCTCGTCGGAAAACTCATACCATATGCAGTCTTGGGGTTTGTTGAGACTTTGATAGTCTTGGCTGCAATGGTCTATATCTTTCAGGTTCCCATCCACGGAGACTTGATTTTGTTGCTCTCTTTATCCTTATTGTTTCTTGTTTGTGCTCTTGCCATGGGTTTGCTCATCTCGACAGTGACGCGTACACAAGTAGAGGCAGTAGAGGGAGCATTCGTCATAATGCTGCCTTCAATACTTTTGTCAGGTTTCGTATTCCCACGCTCCCAAATGCCTTCTCTCATTTACGCCACGACCTTTGCCATACCGGCAACATATTTTCTAGAGATCCTGCGTGGCATAGTGCTGCGGGGAGCTGATTTAATAGATCTATCGACACATGTATTGGGCCTTGTGCTCTGTACTACAGTCATCCTCTCTCTTTCAGTATCCCGTTTTCAGAAGCAGATTGGCTAAGACTCTTTATTGCGTCAAAAGAAAGACCGATGTCTTAGGTGGGTCTATTTCTGTCAAAAAGGAGCGCATGATGAGTGAAAAGAACGAGCGGGGATTGTTGGGTCGCATTTTGTTACAGCGCGGTCTCCTCAAAGAATGGCAATTGGACGAAGCATTGCAGCTCCAATGGAATAGATGCCCTGATATGCGATTGGGCCGTTTGCTCATTGAAATGGGTTTCATCAAAGCCAATGATCTCTACAGTGCTCTCTGTTACCAGAACAATCTGCCAGAGACAATTCTCTAGCTTTCTCAGGGGATATCTTGTTCGTTGAGATGGAACAAGATAGCTGATCCTCCGCCTGCCGTATATTGAGCGCAAAAGAGTCTCAGCTGCGAGTCTGCGGTCACGGCAATTTTGGGCTGACAGACAAAAGCAAAGTCATCCTTCGTTTTGGGAAGGGCTAATCCTTTTCCCCATTGCGGCTTAGTTTTAGTTGGATCAATCTTGTGTAAACGACAACGTTCAGGCTGCGGATCTGCCACCGCTACGATTAGTGATTGCGGTGATAGAAAAGCCAGTGCTTTTGCTTGGGCCCATGGTGCCATTTGCTCAGCAGGCATTTTTATCTCCCGCTTCTTTTTGTCATCAATCCCGTAGAGCAAGATGGTACCCGCACGCCCCAGGACCAAATTGGGATAAGACAAGGCAGCAGACCAATTGAACTGCTCTTTGTGAGTTAATAGTGTTTTGGCTCTTCCATCAGTGGTGAGCCTTTGTACACTCCTGGGAAAAACAGCTATCAATTCACTGTTTGAATGCCACAAGAGAGCCACTGGCGGATCTTCTGTGCCAAGCTTTGAGATAGGCCAACGGAAGAGATGTTCATCCAAGTTTAGCTTGGGATCATGTACCGTCAGCCCTTTATTACTCATTCGTACGAGAACGAGGTTTTTCTCCCAATCAAAAGAGGGAAAAGAATCTGCAAGTTCAATGAACCAACCCTTTGCTTCGTTCGTTACTCGCACTACTTTTGGTTTGGGAAGTTTCTCCAACAGATTGAGAGAGCCATCGAAGAGGTTGCGTCCAGCCCAGCAACGCAACTCACTCTTACCAAGGACGGAACAGCCATAGGTACGGCTCTCGCCCAATTCCTGACTTCGACCTATGGGTAAATATTTTATGTCAAAGACCATGAAGTAAGTTCGAGGCCAAAAGATGAAGAGAAAGAAGAGGAGAACAAAGAGGGCAGCGACACCGGCTATGATTTGTTTGAACTTGTTCATCAGTAGGGCCAAACAAAGAAATTCCACGTTACGAGATAAGGTAAATAGAGTAGACCACCAAGAGTTACGGCCGTGAAGAGCTTTCTCATTTGGCTATTTTTCCATACTTTGGGTATGGCCAAGGTAGCAAACAAGGTTAGTCCCAAACTCACATATGGCAGAAGAAGGAATGGCTGAAGATAGGCTGGAAAACCATAAACGAGATTAGGACATTCCCACTCCATTGGGAAGACAGCAATGAGAGGTAAGGCAGGTATGAGC